>VFYY01000050.1 GCA_016871375.1 Acidimicrobiia bacterium | reverse complement strand
GTGTCGGGCGACCGCCGCCACCGAGATTGCGCCCTCGTAGAGCCCCCCGATCTCCGCGAGCCGCTCCACGGGATTGCCGTTCTGGAACGAGTTGCCGGCGGCGATCGACACGAACGCGCCGCGGGAGATGGCGTAGGCGATGGCCTCCTGCACCGCGGGCGCCGGCGGGCCGGTGCGCCCGATGCTCATGTTCAGCACCTTCGCCCCGTTGTCCGCCGCGTAGCGGACGCCGCGCGCCACCACGTCATCGGTCCCGCGATTGGGCGCGCCGAAGATCTGATCCCAGATCGAGCCGATCACCTTCACCGGCATGATGCGGACGTTGAACGCCACGCCCGCGCCGCCGACGCTGTTGTTGGTGGCCTGCCCGATCGTGCCCGTGACGTGGGTGCCGTGGCCGTCGAGATCCAGCGGCAGGTCGGTGTTCCAGATGAAGTCGCGCGGCGACACGAACCGCTCCAGCGGCGCGAGATCCGGCGCGGCGGCAAACGGCACGTCCACGACGCCCAGCGCCGGGAAGATCGGACCGTTCGGCGTCAGTCGGAACTGGAACGCGGCGTTGTAGCGGACGACGGCCGGGCGGTAGGCGATACCGCTGTCCAGCACCGCGACCACGACCTCGGAGGTGGCACCGGGGTTGATGTCCCAGGCGCGCTCCATGTCGATCGCCGGATAGTTCCACTGCCGCCCGTAGAGCGGGTCGTTGGGCGTGAACTGCGGGTGCACGCGGTAGCGCGCCTGCGCGTACTCGACGTCCGGCTGCGTCTCGAGCTGCCGCGCCACCGCCTCGGGATCGGCCGCCGCGTCGAGGGCCACGATCTCGAAGTCCGCATACGACACGCGCTGCGGCGCCGAGGCGTCCACCTGCGCGAGCATGATGCGCTGCGCGTCGAGCGGCGTCCCCGGACGGAACTTCACGATCAGGCTGCCGCGGAGGAACGGCCCCTCGTCAGCGGCCCCGCGGATGATGTCGCCGCCCGGGCCGCGCGGCGCCCGCGGCGGGTCGTTCTCGCGCAGGCCGCGGTCGATGCCGGTCTGCGCGCTCATACCGATGCCCAGGGCCCACAGCCCGAATCCCAGACCCCAAATCCCAAATCCCAAGGCTCGAAGCGTTGTCATAGGTATGTCAGTGGATCGATGCCGTAGGCGGCGGGGTCGAGCGGCGCCTGGATCGAGCGCGGCTCGTCCTCCTGCGCCTCCCACAGGTCAACCTCGTACGGACGCTCGAGCGGCGTTCCCTCGCGATTGATGATCACTTTCACGCGCGGGCGGTACGGGTCCGGCGCGTAGGCTTTCAGCACGACGGCGACGACGCCCGTGTCGAGCCGGACGAGGTTGCCCACCGGGTAGATCCCGACGAGCTGCGCGAAGCGGCGCACCAGGTTCTGGTCGAACTGGGCGCCGTCGTTGCGCTGGAGCACGGCGAGAATGCGGTCGCTCGGGAATGCCTGCTGGTAGACGCGCTGCGAGCGCATCGCGTCGTAGACGTCGGCGATGCCGCACAGCATGGTCCCGAGATTGAGCTGCGGGCGCTTGACGCCGAGCGGGTAGCCGGTGCCGTCGGCGCGCAGGTGGTGCTCGAAGGCGACGACGGGCGCGAGCGCGGGCATCTCGGGTGTCCCGCGCAGGATCTCGGCGCCCTCCACCGTGTGGCGCCGCAGAATCTCGAACTCCTTGTCGGTGAGCTTGTCCGGCTTGTTCAGGATCTCGGTCGGCGTCTTCACCTTGCCGATGTCGTGCATCAGCGCCGACAGGCCGAACTCACGCAGCAGCGATCCCTCGATGCCGAGCCCGCGCGCCTGCCCCATGGTCAGGATGGAGACGTTCACCATGTGCGTGAACGTGTAGTTGTCGTAGTTCTTGAGCGCGGTCAGCGCCAGCAGCGCCGTCCGGTTCTGCGCCACGGCCTGCGCGAGCGAATCGACCACGGTGCGGCCCGCGTCGGCGTCGGGCATCCCCTCGGTCTGCGCGCTCTCCCACAGCGTCTCCGCCACCGTCACCGCGTCGTCGTAGAGACGCTTGAACGTGGCGACGTCGCCGATCTGCGCCTCGACGCGCTCCTCGACCTGCAGGCGGCCGACGCGGATGTGCGGCTGGCGGCCGAGCGCCGTGGTCGGGTCCTTGCCGGCCTCGGTGCGCGCCACGGCCTGCACGAGCTGCGTCAGCTCCGGCGGCTGCACGCCGCGGTCGATGACGATGCGCTCGATGCCGGCCTGCTGCAGGCGCTTCATCAGCTCGCCCATGTTCTCGGCGGCGCGGGGCACCGGAATGTCGCCGACGACGAGCTCGTCGCCGACGATGCCGATGGCGATGGAGGCGTTGGTGGAGTGAATGAGCGTGAGCGTGTCGTGCAGCGCCGCGATGTTGCGCGTGACGAGCGGGTGGTTGCCGGCATAGAGCTGGGCGCCGCGCAGGGCGGCCGCGAAGCGGCGGACCAGCTCGTCGGCCAGCTTGGCGCGCTGCGGCGTGCTCATGTCCGATCCCTCTCTCTGCGCGGCAGGCCGCCGAGGTGCGGCCTGGCGATGGCGCGGATGCCGCGGTTGCCCGTGCGCGCCGCCTCGTCGAGCACCGCCAGCGTGTCGGCGGAGGCGATGCGCCGCAGCGCCGCGGCCGCGGCCAGGCGCAGCAGCTTGGTGCGGAACGGCGCCCACCACTCGCCGCGATAGAGGACCGTGCGCAGCGTCCTGGTGGACTCCGGGTGGGAGGCGAGGCCGCCGAGCGCTTCGATGATCTGCGCGTGCACCTCCACCATCTTGCCGCTCGGCGTGGAGTGGTTCAGCACGTAGCAGAGCAGCGGCACGGCCTTGTCGTCGCGCAGGCCGATGAGCTGCTGCAGGATGTTCTCGCGCGAGGCCCTGCGCGAGACGAGCGCGTGCTCGAGCACCGCGTAGGCGTCCTCCGTCCCCATCTGCACGATCGCCCTGATCGCCTCGCGCTGCACCTGCGGATCCGCGTCGTCGAGCATCCCCGCCAGCTCGGGCAGCGCCTCGCGCCCGCCGAAGACGCGCAGCAGGTCGATGGCGGTGCGCCGCACGGCGGGGTTCGGCGACGTCTTGAGCTGCTCGACGTACTGCCGGCCGGCGGCGCCGAAGCCGAGGAGCAGCTCGCGCAGCCGGCGGATCGCCCGGTTGTTGTCCTCGGTGGCCAGCGCTTCCGCCAGCGGACGCACCACGCGCGGGCCGATGGTGTGGCACAGCCGGTTGTACGCCTCCACCTCCGCGTCGTCCACCTTGCGCAGGTGCACGACCACGTGGCGCATCAGCGGGCCGTTGGCGAGCGCCTCGGCCAGCCGTTCGGCGGCGGGCTTCAGCGCCTCACGGCCGGCGTCGCCGAGCTCGCGGATGATCGCCTCGGCGATCGGCTGCGCGTCGGCGATGGCGCCCTGCAGCGTGCGGCGCTCGATCTCCGCGGCGCCCGACTTCGCGATGGCCTCCCACTTCGCCGGGTCCTCCTCGATGCGCAGCAGATCCATCAGCAGGTCCAGATCGAGCTGCCGCAGCGCGGCGTCCGACACGGTCGAGAGCCACTGCTGCACGCGCTCGGGCGGATCGTCGGAGACGCGCTCGACGTCGATCGCGTGCCCGCGCGCGCCCGACAGCTCGCGCGCGTACTCGTCGGAGACGAACCCCTCGTCCGAGTACGACGTGAGCATGTTCGCCGCCGACTCCCAGAGCCCGTCGAAGCCCGGCTCGCCGCCGAGCGGACTCTGCGCCGCCTCGTCCTTGGCCAGGTCCAGCAGGCGCTCCTTCCGCTCGAACTCGGGGACCAGCGCCGCGAACGCCTGCGCCAGGCGATCGGTGGCGCCGCGCTCGTTCACGACGGCGCTGGCGACAAACGACGCGATCGTCCCGTCGCCCATCCGTTCGACGACGCCCGCGGCCGTCCTCGAGTGCTCGCTCTCGGCCGCGCGCGCCTGGCCGACGAGCGCCAGCAGCATCTCGGGCGTGAGCCGCGAGGCGGCATTGGCCGCCGTCTGCAGCACGAGCTCGGGGCCGTCCTGCCCGCGCCCGGCAGCCAGCTCGGTCATCTTGCGGATCAACTGGACGAGCGCCGCGGCGCGCTGTCCGACCGACGCGCCGCCCCCCGCCTCCCCGGACTGCAGGCGGTCGAGCAGCTCGGCGAACTTCGAGTCGTCGCCGAGCGTCGCCATCAGCGTCGCCAGCGCGCCCTCGTCGAGCCCGGCGGCCTCGCCCTGCAGGCAGAAGGCGATGATGCGATCCCATTCGGCCGCGTCGCCGCCGGCGCGCTCGCGCAGCACCTCCGCGTAGTCGATCTCGCGAATCTCGAAGTGCGACCGCCCGCTCCCGGTCCAGGCCCTGCCGATGCCGCCGTCGGCGATGAGCTCCTCGGCGGGCCTGGCGAGGAGCAGCAGGATCGCGCGCCAGTCCTGCACGTCGGCGGCGCGCTCGACGCGCAGCGAGCCGATCAGGCGGTCGTGCATCAGCTCCGCGAGCTCGCCGATGGCCGGGTCGGGCCGCACGGGCGCGCGCCCGTCGATGACCAGCATCCCCGGCAGCACGGTCAGCGTCACGTCGCTCGCCGGGATGAGCTTGGCCGCCGCGGCAATCACGCGCCCGAGCGACGCCTGAATGGCGGGATGGGTGGCCGGATAGAGCGAGACCGATCGCGCCGCCGCCTTGCACATGCGCGCGAACTCCGCGAGCGCGAGGCCCTGCTCGGCGGACATCGGCTCGGTCGCAGGCGTCAGCGGCGGCACGTCACAGCACCGTCAGCGGGTCGAGTTCCACGCCGTCGGGATCGACCGATTCCACGACGGCTTTCGGGAAGGCGCCGCGGGAGTCGCGCTCCCAGGTGTTGGCCAGGTACGGCGCGTCCAGCTGCTCACCCGTCGCGTCGTACAGGATCTTGACCTGCGGGCGGAACGGATCGTCGGGATGTTCGGCCGTGACGACGCCCACCTCTTCCGTATTGAGGCGGACGATGGTGCCGATGGGGAAGAGGCCCATCAGGTTGACGAACCGCCGCAGCAGGATCTGGTTGAAGGCCGGGTTGCCCTGCTCGGCCATGATCGACTTGATGCGGGTCGTCGCCAGCCCCTCGCGGTAGGGACGGTTGCTGCGGAGCGCGTCGAACACGTCCGCGATGCTGACGATCATCGTGCACAGGTTGAGCTTCCGGTGGCCGATGTTCTCCGGGTATCCGCTCAGGTCCTGTTTCAGGTGGTGCTCGAAGGCGACGATGGGCGCCAGGGCGGGCATCTCGGGCGTGCGCCGCAGGATGTGGGCGCCGTCCACGACGTGCTGTTTCATCACCGTGAATTCGTCGGTGGTCAGCTTGCCCGGCTTGTTGAGCACCTCGAGCGGCGTGTGCACCTTGCCGATGTCGTGCATCAGCGCGGCGAAGCCGAATTCGCGCAGCAGCGGTCCGTCGAGGTTGAGCGCGCGCGCCTGCGCCATCGACAGCGCCGCCACGTTCACCATGTGCGTGAACGTGTAGTTGTCGTACTTCTTCAGGGCCGTCAGCGCCATCAGCGACGTCCGGTCCTGGTTCACGATGTTGGCCAGGCTGTCGATGATCTTGCGCGCGGTCTCCGGGTCGGGCTGCTCGCCCGCCCTGGCCTGGTCCCACAGCGCCTCGGCAGACTCGACCGCGGTGTGGTAGACGCGCTTGGCGGCCTCGATCCCGACCTGATCCGGCTCCGCCTCCTCGATCGACAGCCTGCCGATGGCGATGCGCCGCACGTCCGCCGCCGCGAGCCGGTCGGCGAGCGGCTGGGTGCCCTTCTTGACGGCCAGCTCGATCAGGAACGCCTGGACCTCCGTGGGCGTGACCCCGCGGTGGAACGTGATCTTCTCGATCTCGCGATCGCGGAGGCCGCGCACGAACCCGGTCAGCGACGCGGAGCCCTTGCCGAGCCGCGCGTCGTTGACCACGACGTCGTCGCCGATGAAGCCGATGACGAGCGACGACGCGTCGGCCAGCGCGGCGGACAGCGCCGAGGCGAGCGCCTGGATGGAGCGCTGGACGAGCGGGTGCTGCGGCGCGTAGAGCTCCGCGGCGCGCAGGCCGGCGGCCAGGCGGCGGACGAGCTCGTCAGCGTGCGGCGCCATGGTCCCTGACGATCTGCTTCAGGAGGCCGTCGCCCGTCCGCGCGGCCTCGTCCAGCGCGGCACGCGCCGCGGGCGTGCCGATCGCGACCAGCGCCTTCACCGACGCGGTCTTGAACGCGCGCGCCTTCTTGCGGGCGAAGAACTTCTTCTTCCGCATCAGCGCGGAGACCGACGGCACCGCCTGCTCGCTGGCGAGCGCGCCGACCGCGTCGAGCGTGTCGAGCACGGTCTGGTGGTCGTCGCCGAACGGGTCGCTCCCGCTGAGGATCCGGGAGAGCATCGGCACCACGCGCGCGTCGCGCTCGGCGACGAGCGCCTCGACGACCGCGGTGCGGTTGGCGCCGGACGCCGCGCGGAGCACGGTCTGCACCGCGCGCGCGGCCGCGGGGTCGTCGATGCCGGCCAGGGCCGTCACCGCCTGGCGCAGCACGCGGGCGTCGGTGCGGCGGAGCAGCGTCTGCAGCGGCGGCACCGCCTCCGGGCTGCGCGTGCCGCCGAGGAGCGCCGCCGCGGTGCGCTGGACGAACCAGCGGCCGTCGTCCACGAGCGGCTGCAGGTGCGGGATGGCCTTCGTCCCGAACGTCTTCGCCAGGTCTCGCGCGCGGACCAACGCCGGGGTCTCCGTCTCGCTCTGCAGCACGGGGACGAGCGCCTTCACGGCCGGCGGGCCGATGAGCCCGCAGCACCCGGCGAACGCGGTGCACCCCGGCGGATCGAGATCGCCGAGGAGCGCCGACGCCTCGCGCAGCCCGGCGGATGCGGCGGCCGCGGCCAGCGCCTGCGTCGCCGCCTCGGGCGCCACCTTCTGCGCGCTCGCGCCGCGCATCTCGCGCAGCACCACGGCGGCGTTCGCGAAATCGCCGGCGAGGAAGAGATCGTCGAGCAGCGCCGCCATGTCCTGCATGATGTCGGCGGCCCGCTCCGCCTGCTCCTCGAGGCGCAGCAGGTCGGAGATGAGCAGGACCGAGAGCGTGCGGACGTTGTCCTGGCCGAGCGACTCGACCCACTCGGACAGCTCGGGCGGGAGATCGCGCGCCGCGAACATGTCGGCGCGCGCCGCCGCGCCCTCGAGCGACGCCTGGTAGGCGTCGGAGACGTAGGGCTTCTCGTCGTACCCGAGGAGCAGCTCCTCCATCGTGGCCCACACGGCGCGGAACTGCCCGGTCTTGCCGAAGTCCTGCTCGGTGAGCTTCGTGCGCGTCATCGTCAGCACGCGCTGCTTGCGCTCCTGGTCGGGCGCGATGGTGTCGAAGACCTGCGCGAGGCGCGCGCTCGCGCGGCCGTCGCGGGCGAGCGCCGCCGCCAGCAGCCCGGCCACCTTGTCGTCGTCGAACGACGAGGCGATCGTCCTGGCGATGGCGCCGTCGGGCGCGCGCTCGTCGGTCTGCATCATCTGCAGCACGACGCTGGCGTCGAGCCCACCGGTCGCGGCCGCGACGTTGCGCATCACCTCCGGCAGCCGCTCCGGCTCCATGACGTTCACGATGCCGGCCAGGTGGCGGAACGTGGCGAGGATCGTGGCCGCCTGCGTGGTGATCATCGGCGACCCGTCCGCGTTGCACTTCGGCGCGGCGACGGCGGAGGCGAGCTCGCCGATCGCGAACACGCTGCGCGAGATGTCGAGCAGCCGCTGCTGCTGCGCCTCGTCGAGGGCGTGCTGCCCCTCGACGATCGAGTTCACCAGCGAGCGCCAGATGTCGTCGTGGCGGTCCTCGAGCGGCGTGTCGACCTCGCGGTCCTCGAGGATCGTCTCGTAGTCGATCTGCTCGAGCGCGATCGACCGGTGGCCGGCGGCGTCCCACGCCTTCGCGGGCCCGCCCGCGCGGCGCAGATCGTCGGCGGGCGTGGTGAGCAGCGTCAGCAACGCGTGCAGCGCGGCGGCGGGCGGCTCGCCCAGAAAGGTGATCTGCAGCAGGTCGCGGTCGTGGAGCAGCCGTGCCGCGTCCGCCACCGGCTGATCCTCGGGCAGCGGCAGGCCGGCGACGAGCAGCGTCTGCGGCGTGACGCCGAACGCGAACGCCGCGCCCGCGGTGCTCTGGCGGACGGCCTCCAGCAGGCGCTGGACGGCGGCCGACGATGCGGGGTGCGCGGGGGGATAGAGGCCCCAGTTGCGGGCGGCAGCCGAGAGCGCGCGGGCGAGCGCCATCGACTGTCTCGTCAGCTCGGCTGAGAGCGTCCCCCGGCCCTGCTCGGGACGACCTGAGCGATCGTCGAAGGTCGCCGCCCCAGTCCCCATCGAATGATTGATTATACTGAGCGTTCCTTCATGCGTTTCGTCGACGTGATCGCCCGCAAGCGCGATGGGCATCCACTTTCGCGCGAGGACATCACGCAGTTCGTTACCGGCGTCACGATGGCGAGTGTTCCCGACTACCAGGCCTCGGCGCTCCTGATGGCGATCGTGCTGCAAGGCATGTCACACCAGGAGACGGCGTGGCTCACCCAGGCCATGGTCGACTCCGGCGCGCGGGTCGATCTCTCCGACATTCCCGGGGTGAAAGTCGGCAAGCACAGCACGGGCGGCGTCGGCGACAAGGTGTCGGTCGTGCTCGCGCCGGTCGCAGCGGCGGCGGGCGTCGTCGTGCCCAAGATGTCGGGGCGCGGCCTCGGCCATACCGGCGGCACGCTCGACAAGCTCGAGTCGATCCCCGGCTACCGCATCGATCTCTCCATCGACGAGTTCAAGCACGTGCTGCGCACGGTCGGCGCGAGCATCATCGGGCAGACGGCCACGCTGGCGCCCGCCGACAAGCAGCTCTATTCGCTGCGCGACGTCACCGCCACCATCGAGAGCGTGCCGCTCGTCGCCTCCTCGATCATGAGCAAGAAGCTGGCGGAGGGCAGCAGCGCGCTCGTGCTCGACGTCAAGTGCGGCGACGGCGCCTTCATGAAGCACGTGCGCGGCGCGCGCGAGCTGGCGGAGACGATGGTCGCCATTGCCGGGCACTCGGGCGTGCGTGCCGAGGCGGTCATCACCGACATGGAGGCGCCGCTCGGCCGCAGCATCGGCAACGCGCTCGAGATCGTCGAATGCCTGGAGACGCTGAAGGGAGCGGGCCCGGCCGACCTGACCGGCATCGTCAAGCACCTCGCGGCGCGCATGGTCGTGGTGGGCGGGCTCGAGACCGATCAGAACGCCGCGAGACGCCGCGTGGACGACGCGCTGTCGTCGGGGCGGGCGCTGCAGACGTTCCAGCGCATGGTGGAAGCGCACGGCGGCGACCCGCGCATCGTGGACGACTACTCGCGGCTGGCGTCGGCGCCGGGCCACGAGCGGCTGCGCGCGCCGCGCAGCGGGTTCGTGACCGCGCTCGGCGCCGAGGCCATCGGCCGCGCCTCCAACGCGCTGGGCGCGGGCCGCAACCGCCTGGAGGACCCGGTGGACCACGCGGTCGGCATCCTGCTGCGCGCGAGCGTGGGCGACTCGGTGAAGGAAGGCGACGCGGTGATGGAGCTCCACCACCGCGACGGGCGCGGGCTCGACGGGGCGCTGGCGCTGTGCCGCCAGGCCGTGACGATTGGCGACGCGCCGCCGCCGCGGCGCGCGAAGGTCCTGGGGGAAGTGCGATGAGACTGCTGCTCGCCCTCGCGCCGCTCGTGAGCGCGGCCGCGTGCGCCCCTGGCGCCGCCGACGATCCCTCGCGCGTCGAAGTCGGCATCGTCTTCGACATCGGCGGCAAGGACGACCGCTCCTTCAATGCCGCCGCATGGGCCGGCGTGAAGTGCGCGGAGACGGGCTTCCTGCCGGACGGCCGCACGAGCTGCGGGCGCCCGCCGCTCGGCATCGTGCTGCGCGACGTCGAGCCGGGCACGCCGACCTCGATCGAGCCCGCCATGCGCGCCTTCGCCGAGCGTCACTACGACCTCATCATCGGCGTCGGCTTCGCGCAGGGCCCGATCATGGAGGTGGTGGCGCGCGACTACCCGGACGTGCGCTTCGCCATCATCGACGGCGTGATCTTCGAGGACGACGGGAAGACGCCGAAGAAGAACGTGGCGTCGCTCGTCTTCAACGAGCACGAAGGGTCCTACCTGGTGGGCGTCATCGCGGCGAAGACCTCGCGCACCCAGACGCTCGGGTTCGTCGGCGGCATGGACATCCCGCTCATCCGGCGCTTCGCCAAGGGCTATGAAGAAGGGGCGCGCTCGGTGAACCCCGACATCCGGGTGATCGAGAACTACGTGGGCGTGACCGACGCCGCCTGGAACAACCCGGGCAAGGGCAAGGAGCTGTCGATGGCGCAGATCGGCCGCGGCGCCGACGTCATCTTCGCCGCCGCGGGCAACTCGGGTCTCGGCGCGTTCGACGCGGTGGAGCAGGCGGGCACCGAGAACGGCCGCGCGCGCCGCTTCGTCATCGGCGTCGACTCCAACCAGAACGGCGTCAAGCCGGGATTCGTGCTCACGAGCATGATCAAACGCGTCGACACCGCGGTCTACGACATCGTGAAGAAGGTCGTCGACGGCGGGTTCACCGGCGGGTTCCACGTGTTCGGGCTCGAGGGCGACGGCGTCGGCTACGTCGTCGACGAGTACAACCGGGATCTGGTGTCGCCCGAGGCGATCGCCGCCGCCGAGGAGGCGCGGACGAAGATCGTCGCCGGCGAGATCACGGTGACCGACGCGATGGCCCAGTAGGGCGCCGATGCTCGAGCTCCGAGGAATCACCAAGCGCTTCGGCCGCGTCCTCGCCAACGACCACATCGACATCCGTGTCGCGCCCGGCTCGATTCACGCCCTCGTCGGCGAGAACGGCGCCGGCAAGTCCACCGCGATGCGCATCGCCTACGGGTTCTACACCGCCGACAGCGGCGAGATCCTGGTGAACGGCCGGGTCGCCGACATCCGCACGCCGCACGATGCGATCGCGCTCGGCATCGGCATGGTGCACCAGCACTTCATGCTCGTGCCGCCGATGACGGTGGCGGAGAACATCGTGCTTGGCGCCGAGCCGGGCACCGCCGCGTCGCTGGACATGAAGGCGGCCATCGCCGGCATCCGCGCGCTGTCGGACGAGTTCCGGCTGGCCGTGGACCCCGAAGCGCCCATCGAGACGCTGTCGGTGGGGCAGCAGCAGCGCGTCGAGCTGCTCAAGGCGCTCCACCGGCGGGCGCGGCTGCTCATCCTGGACGAGCCGACCGCGGTGCTCACGCCGCAGGAGGTGGCGGAGTTCTTCGCCATCCTCCGGCGCATGCGCGACCAGGGCCGGACGGTCGTCATCATCACGCACAAGCTGTCGGAGGTGCTGGCGATCTCCGACGACATCACCGTCATGCGCGACGGGCGCGTCGTGGGGGTGCTCTCGACGCGCGAGACCAGCGCCGCCGAGATCGCGCGCCTGATGGTGGGGCGCGAGGTGCTGCTGCGCGTGGACAAGGCGCCGGCGACGCCCGGCGGCGTGCGGCTGCAGGTGCGCGACCTGAACGTGACCGGGCCTGACGGCTCGCCGCGGCTCCGCGGGATCTCGCTGGACGTGCGGGCGGGCGAGATCGTCGGCATCGCCGGCGTCGAAGGGAACGGCCAGACCGAGCTGATCGAGACGCTCGCGGGCCTGACGCCGCGCGCGCAGGTGACGGGGCGGGTGACGGTTGGCGGCCGCGACGTCACCCGCATGAACGCGCGGGAGCGCCGCGAGGCGGGCGTCGCCCACATCCCCGAGGACCGGCACCGCCGCGGCCTGGTGCTCAGCTTCAGTCTGGCGGAGAACGCCATTCTCGGCGTGCACTATCGGCGGCCGGCGGTGGCCGGGGCCGGCGGCGTGATGCTCGACGGCCACGGCATCGACGCGCGGACCGATGCGCTCATTCGCGACTTCGACGTGCGTCCCCCGCAGCGGGCGCTGCCGGCGCGCGCGCTCTCGGGCGGCAACCAGCAGAAGCTCGTCATCGGCCGCGAGTTCAGCCTGCCGCCCACGCTGCTGCTGGTGTCGCAGCCGACGCGCGGCGTGGACATCGGCGCCATCGAGTTCATCCACCGCAGGATCGTCGCGCTGCGCGATGCGGGCTGCGCGGTGCTGCTCGTCTCCGCGGAGCTGGAGGAGGCAACCGCGCTGTCGGATCGCCTGCTCGTCATGCACGACGGGCGTATCGCGGGCGAGGTCGATCCCGCGCGCGCGACGAGCGAGCAGATCGGCCTGCTCATGACTGGTGGCGGGGGTCAGACCCCATGACACGACTCGACTCATGGGGTCTGACCCCACTCCTGCGCGAGCTGCGGTTCCCCCTCGTCGCCGTCGTCGCCGCGTTCCTCGTCGCCGGGCTGATCGTGCTCATCCTCGGCGACAACCCGCTGGACATGTACTGGCTGCTCGTCGGCACCGCGTTCACATGGCCCGACGGCATCGGCTACACGCTGTTCTATGCCACGCCGCTGGTCTTCACCGGCCTCGCGGTGGCGGTGGCGTTCCGGTGCGGCCTGCTGAACATCGGCGCGGAGGGACAGCTCTATGTCGCGGCGTTCGCGGCGGCGTGGGTCGGCATCGAGCTCGCGGATCTGCCCGGCGTCTTCCTGCTGCCGATCTGCGCGGCGGCCGCGATCCTGAGCGGCGCGATCTGGGGCGGCATCCCGGGCGTGCTGAAGGCCCGGTTCGGCTCGCATGAGGTGATCAACACCATCATGCTGAACTTCATCGCGGTCGCGCTGGTCAGCTACTTCACGCAGTACCACTACAAGGTGCCCGGCGACCCCATCCTGCAGACCGCGCCCGTCGGCGAGGGCGCGCATCTCGCGCGCCTGGGCAGCATCGTGCCCGGGCTGCCCGAGCGCATCCCGCTCAACCTGGCGTTCGTGCTGGCCGTCGTCGCGTGCGGCCTCGTCTACGTCTTCCTCTGGAAGACGAAGTGGGGCTACGAGATCCGCGCGACCGGCGAAAACCCGGGCGCCGCGGAGTACGGCGGCATCTCCGTCCGCACGCAGATCGTCGTCGCCATGGCGATCTCCGGCGGGCTGGCGGGCATGGTCGGCATCAACGAGGTGCTCGGCTACCGGCACCGCTACTACGACGGCTTCTCCGACAACTACGGGTTTACCGGCATCGCGGTGGCGCTGCTCGGCAGGAACCACCCGGCGGGCGTGCTCGTGGCCGCGCTGCTCTTCGCCGTGCTCCAGCGCGGCGGCGTGCAGGTGGACGCCTTCACCGCCGACGTCTCCAAGGACATCGTGCAGATCCTGCAGGGGCTCGTGGTCCTGTTCGTCGCCGCCGAGGCGATGTTCCGCTTCAGGATCCGGCCGGCGGCGGAGCGCGTGGCATGAGCGAGATCTTCACCCTGGCGCTCGTGTTCTCGACGATCCGTCTGGCGACGCCGCTCGTCTGGGCGGCGATCGGCGGCCTCTACTCGGAGCGGTCGGGCGTCATCAACGTCGCGCTCGAAGGGCTGATGCTCGCGGGGGCGTTCACCGCGGCGGCGGTGACGTTCTACGCCGGCAGCTGGTTCATCGGCCTGATTGCGGCGGTGATGGCCGGCGCGCTCACCGCCGCGGTGCTGGCGGTGGCGTGCATCCGCTTCGGCGCGAACGAGGTGGTCGCCGGAACGGCCATCAACATCCTGTTCCTGGGGCTGCCGGCGGTCCTGAGCGGGGCGCTGTTCCTGTCGTCGGGCTCCACGCCGCAGATTCCGCAGGAGAACCTGATTCCGGCCTTTGCCGACGTGTCCGTGCTGTCGGTGCTCGCCCTCGCCGTCACGCTCGCGACCTGGTACGTGCTGTACCGCACGCCGTTCGGCCTGCGCCTGCGGGCGGTCGGCGAGAACCCGGAAGCGGCGGACGCCGCCGGCGTCCGCGTGCAGCGCATCCGCTACGCGGGCGTGATCATCTCGGGCATCCTGGCGGCCGTTGGCGGCGCCTACCTGTCGGTCGGCCAGTCGTCGCTCTTCACGCGCAACATGGCCGCCGGACGCGGGTTCATCGCGCTGGCCGCGCTCATCTTCGGCAAGTGGCGGCCGGTGCCGACGATGCTCGCGTGCCTGCTGTTCGGGTTCGCGGACGCGGTGACGATTCAGATGCAGGGCGTGGCGAAGCTCCCGTCCGGCGAAGACGTCCCCGTCCAGTTCGTCCAGATGATCCCTTACGTGGTCACCATCGTCGTGCTCGCCGGGTTCATCGGGCAGTCGCGGGCGCCGGGCGCGCTGGGCGTGCCCTACGTCAAGGAACGGTGATGGCCAGCAGCTGGGACCAGGTCGAGGAGGCCGCCGCCGCGGTTCGGCGCCGCTGCGGCGCGCTTCCTGACACGGCGATCGTGCTCGGCTCCGGGCTGGGCGACTTCGCGGACACGCTGCTCGATGCGGTGGCGATGCCGTACGGCGAGTTGCCGCACTGGCCCGCCGCGAAGGTCGTCGGCCACCCGGGCCGCCTGGTCATCGGGACGACGGCGGGGAAGCGCGTCGCGGCGCTGGCCGGCCGCGCGCACGTCTACGAGGGCCACAGCCTGGCGACGGTCGTCTTCGCGGTCCGCGTCATGGGACGCCTCGGCGTGAAGCGCGTCATCCTCACCAACGCCGCCGGCGGCATCAACACCGGGTTCGCCGAAGGCGCGCTGATGATCGTCGACGACCACATGAACCTGATCGCCGACAATCCGCTCGTCGGCGAGAACGACGAGCGGTTCGGGCCGCGGTTTCCGGACATGACCGAGGTCTACTCGAAGCGGCTGCGGGCCATCGCGGACGAGGCGGCCGCGGCGCGCGGTGTCGCGGTGACGCACGGCATCTACGCCATCTGGCCCGGGCCGAGCTACGAGACGCCCGCCGAGATCCGCTTCCTGCGCATGGCGGGCGCCGACGCCGTCGGCATGTCCACCGTGCCCGAAGCGATCGCCGCGCGCCACATGGGCCTCGAGGTGCTCGGCATCTCCTGCATCACGAACCTGGCCGCGGGCGTGCTGCCCGAGCCGCTCGACCATAATCACATCCTGGACACGACGACGCGCGTTCGAGGCGCCTTCATTTCGCTGATCGAGGGGATCATTGAAAGGATCTGACGCGCACGATCTCATCGCTGCCGCGCGCGAGGTCCGCCGCCACGCGCGCGCCGAGTTCTCGAACTTCAAGGTCGGCGCCGCCCTCGAGACCGCGGACGGCACCATCGTCACGGGCTGCAACGTCGAGAACGCGACCTACGGCCTGACCGTCTGCGCCGAGCGCGTCGCGATGTTCTCGGCCATCGCCGCCGGCCACCGCACGTTCCGCCGCATCGCGATCGTCTGCGAGCCGCACGAGCCCACGCCGCCCTGCGGCGCGTGCCGGCAGATCCTCTGGGAGTTCGCCGGCGACATCGAAGTGATCCTCGCCAGCCTGCGCCGCGAGACCGGCCGTCATCAGCTCGCTGATCTGCTGCCGCAGCCGTTCGATAAGCGGAACCTCTAGCTGGCAGCTGGCAGCCGGCAGCCGGCAGCTGGCAGTTGGCGGCCGGCAGTGCCGGCAGTTGTTGGCCCGCAGCCCTGGCTGGCAGTTCTGGGCGGCAGTCCACCGGCGATTCAGGCACGGGTCTGGCATTCCCGCCGCGCCATGACGATACGGAACTATCAGGACCTCATAGCCTGGCAGAAGGCGATGGACCTGGCGGTCGCGGTCTATGCCGCCAGCCAGGCGTTGCCTGTCGAGGAACGCTTTGGACTTACGACGCAGATGCGGCGAGCCGCCGTGTCGATTGCGGCGAACATCGCGGAGGGCCAGGGCCGCGCGACGGACGGCGAGTTTGGGAACCAACTATCCGTGGCGCATGGGTCCACACGGGAACTCGAGACCCACGTTATGCTTTCTGAGCGCTTGCAGATGCTGCCAGCGGAGAAGACGCAACCCCTTCTCGACATGTGCAGCGAGGTGGGACGCCTGGTGACCGGCCTCGCGAAGTCCTTGAAGCGATAGGAGAAGACGTTACTGCCAGCTTCTGACTGCCGGCTCACTGCCGGCTGCCCGCTGCCGGCTGCCTGCTCATGTTGCCGACGATTGAATGGAAGGGCGACTCCGTCGTGATGATCGACCAGCGCAAGCTGCCTGCGGCCGAGATCTATGTGCGCTGCAGGACGGCGACCGAGGTCGCCCGGGCGATCAAGACGATGGTGATCCGCGGGGCGCCGGCGATTGGCGTGGCGGCGGCTATGGGAATCGCGCTCGGGATGCGCCGGAGCAAGGCGACGGGCACCAAGCAGTTCGTCACCGAGTTCCAGAAGACGTGCGACCTGATGGCCGGCACGCGGCCGACCGCCGTGAACCTGTTCTGGGCGATCGATCGCATGAAGCGCGTCTTCGCCGAGGCCGCGCAGGCGGGCGCGTCGGTGGAGGAGCTGAAGAACCGGCTCGAGGCCGAGGCGCACGGGATTCATGACGAGGACGTCGCGAGCTGCCGGGCCATGGGCGCGCACGGCGCCACCCTCGTGCCGGATACGGCGCGCATCCTGACGCACTGCAACGCGGGCGCGCTGGCGACGGCGGGCTACGGCACCGCGCTTGGCGTCATCCGCGCCGCCGCCGAGGGAGGCAAGAAGGTGGCCGTGCTCGCGGACGAGACGCGCCCGTTCCTGCAGGGCGCGCGGCTCACCGCGTGGGAGCTCGTGAAGGACGGCATCGACACCACCGTCATCACCGACAACATGGCCGGCGCGCTGATGCGGCTCGGCCACGTCGATCTCGTCGTCGTCGGCGCGGACCGCATCGCGGCCAATGGCGATACGGCGAACAAGGTGGGCACCTACTCGGTGGCCGTGCTCGCCAGGGAGCACGGGATCCCGTTCTACGTGGCGGCGCCGATCTCGACGGTCGACCTGCAGACGCCGGACGGCTCCGGGATCCCGATCGAAGAGCGCAACGACCGTGAGGTCACCCACGTCGGCACGTCGCGGCTCACGCCCGAAGGCGCGCGCATCCGCAACCCCGCCTTCGACGTGACGCCGGCGAAATACATCACGGCCATCATCACCGAGCGCGGCATCGCGCGCCCACCCTTCGCAGAGTCGCTCGCCCGGCTCTTCGCATGATCGTGCTCGCCATCGAGACGTCCTGCGACGAGACGGCGGCGGCCGTCGTCGAGGAAACCGGCGATCCGCAGCGCCCCTGGCGGGTCCGCTCCAACGTCGTCGCGTCCCAGGTGGCGATCCATCGCGAATGGGGCGGCATCGTCCCCGAGCTCTCCGCCCGCCAGCACATCCGCGACATCTGCGGCGTCGTCGAGCGCGCGCTCGCAGACGCCGGCGTCGCCGAGTTCGGCGCGATTGCCGCGACGCAGGGACCGGGACTGGTCGGCTCGCTGCTCGTCGGCCTCTCGTTCGCCAAGTCGCTCGCCTGGGCGCGCGGCGTGCCGCTGATTCCCGTCCATCACCTCGCCGGCCACATCGAGTCGCTGGTCCTCGAGGGCGGCGAGATGCCGCTGCCCGCGGTGATCCTCGTCGTCTCCGGCGGCCATACGAGCCTCTACCGCGTCGCCACGCCTGGCAGCTACGAGCTGCTCGGCCGCACCCGGGACGATGCGGCGGGGGAGGCGTATGACAAGGTGGCCAAGCTGCTGGGGCTCGGGTATCCGGGCGGTCCGGTCATCGACCGGCTCGCCGCGACGGGCAACGACCGCGCGGTGCCGTTTCCGAAGACGCGGCTCACACATCCGGACCGCAACGCGCCGCACATCGAGGGACGCCGCGATTTCAGCTTCAGCGGGCTCAAGACCTCGGTCCTGCGCCACGTGACGACCCGGCGCCTCGAGCTCAATCTGGCGGAAGGGGATCCGCTCCCGGCGAAGGACATCGCGGACATCAGCGCCAGCTTCCAGCGGGTCGTCGTCGAGACGCTGGTCGAGCGGCTGTTCGACGCCGCGCGCTGGCATGGCGCGACGAGCGTGGGCATCGCCGGCGGCGTGTCCGCCAACAGCCGCCTGCGCGCCGACGCGCTGGCCCGCGGCGCCGCACGCGCGA
The DNA here is from genome assembly GCA_016871375.1 of Acidimicrobiia bacterium. Lineage (GTDB taxonomy): Bacteria > Acidobacteriota > Vicinamibacteria > Vicinamibacterales > UBA2999 > VFYY01. Next base: position 6,411 of record VFYY01000050.1, on the reverse strand, counting down.
TCCCGGTGTTCATTCCCAGCCTCGCGCTCTCGACCGATAATGCGGCGATGATTGCCGCCGCCGGCCTCCGCCGCTTCCGCCGCGGCGGGGCCGACCTGAAGGTCGGCCCCGACATCAACGCGGACGCGAGCCTCGCGCTCACATGACTGCGCCTGCATGATGACGCTGACCGAGTACCTGTGGTTCAACACGAAGACGCGCCAGGAGTTCATCCGCATCACCGACGAGGTGGCGGCGCTGGTGAAGAAGAGCGGCGTGAAGGAAGGCATGGTGCTCGTCTCGGCGATGCACATCACGGCCGGCGTCTACGTGAACGACTGGGAGGACGGGCTCATGCACGACTTCCAGGTGTGGCTCGAGAAGCTCGCGCCCGCGGGCCTCGACTACCGCCACCACCAGACCGGCGAGGACAACGCCGACGCGCACCTGAAGCGCACGATCATGGGCCACCAGGTCATCCTGCCCGTCACCGCCGGCAAGCTCGATCTCGGCCCGTGGGAGCAGGTCTTCTACGCCGAGTTCGACGGCCAGCGCCGGAAGCGGGTGGTGGTCAAGGTGATGGGCGAGTGAACGAGACGCGCGCGTATCCCGAGCGCCCGATCGTCGGCGTCGGCGCGGTGATCGTGGACGAGCGCGGGCGCGTGGTGCTGATCAAGCGCGGCGTCGAGCCGCTCAAGGGCCACTGGAGCCTGCCCGGCGGAGCCGTGGAGCTCGGCGAGACGCTCGAGGCGGCCATCGCGCGCGAGGTGCTCGAGGAAACGGCCCTCCACGTGGACGTCGGCCCCGTGATCGAGGTCTTCGACCGCATCACCGTGGACGACGAGCGGAAGGTCCGGTATCACTACGTGCTCGTGGATTACCTGTGCCGGCTGGTGGGCGGGGAGCTGCGCGCGGGCGGCGACGTCGACGACGCCAGGGTGGTGGACCCGGCGGAGCTGACGCAGTACAACCTCACGGTCAAGGCGGCGGCCGTCATCGAGCGCGCGCTGGAGCTCGCGCGCGAGGCGCCCCGCCCGGCACGGCGCACATGACGATGACCGAGTTGTCGCGCGATTCCGCGTGGGCCTTGCTGTGCGAGTGGACCGGGAGCGAGAGCCTGCGCAAGCACGCCCTTGCCGTCGAGGCCGCCGTCCGCGGCTACGCGCGGACGTTCGGCGAGGACGAGAACGCCTGGGGCATCGTCGCGCTGCTGCACGACTTCGACTACGAGCGCTACCAGACGCCCGCCGATCATCCGTTCCGCGGCTGCGAGGAGCTGCGGCGCCTCGGCTATCCCGAGTGGGTGATGCGGGCGATCCTCTCGCACGCCGACTACAGCGGCGTGCCGCGCGAGAGCCTGCTCGAGAAGACCCTCTACGCGTGCGACGAGATGGCCGGCTTCGTCACCGCGGCGTCGCTGGTGCGCCCGAGCAGGAGCGTCCTCGATCTCGAGGCCGCGTCGGTGATCAAGCGCATGAAGGACAAGGCGTTCGCGCGCGCGGTGCCGCGCGAGGACCTCAGGCGCGGCGCGGAGCTCCTGGGCCTGCCGCTCGACGAGCACGTCACCAACGTCATCCTGTTCATGCGCGAGCGCGCCGACGCCATCGGCCTGCGCGGAACTTTGTAAGCCTTTCGCCTCGTATCCTGCTCTGAATGGCCGACCCCGTCGTCACCCTCGATCGCGTCGGCGTCCGCTACGGCACGCAGTGGGCGCTGCGCGACGTGACCGCGGCGTTCCCCGCCGGCGCCGTCGGCCTGCTCGGCCCGAACGGCGCCGGCAAGAGCACCCTGATCAAGGCGCTGCTCGGCCTGCTCGCGCCCGACACGGGCGCGATGCGCGTGCTCGGCCTCGACGTGAAGCAGTCGCCGCTCTCCATCCGCGCCCGCATCGGCTACATGCCCGAGAGCGACGCACACATTCCGGGCATGAACGCGGTGTCGTTCGTCGCCTACTGCGCGGAGCTGGCCGGCCTGCCGCGCGCGGACGCGATGCAGCGCGCGCACGAGGTCCTCTACTACGTCGGCCTCGGCGAGGCGCGCTACCGCAACGTGGAGACCTATTCGACCGGCATGAAGCAGCGCATCAAGCTGGCGCAGGCGCTCGTGCACGACCCCGACCTGCTGTTCCTGGACGAGCCCACCAACGGCATGGACCCGAAGGGGCGCGACGAGATGCTGGAGCTGGTGCGCGACATCGCGCACCACAAGGGGCTCAACCTGATCCTCTCGTCGCACCTGCTGCCCGACGTCGAATACACCTGCGACCACGTCGTCGTGCTCGACAAGGGCGCCGTCGCGACCGAGGGCCCCATCGCCGGTTTGAAAGGCCACGGCGGCCGCGTGTTCGAGCTGCGCGTGAAGGGCGACGCGGACCGCTTCGTCGCGACGCTCAAGGCGGCGGGCATCGACTGCCACGAGTCCGAAGAGGACGTGATGCGCGCCTTCGTCCCCGAGGACCGCGGCGCGCGGTATCTCTTCGAGCTGGCCGCGCGCGAGGGCGTGCAGGTGCGTCACCTGCGGCCCAGCGTACCCACCCTCGAGGACGTCTTCGCGCACGCGGTGGGTGAGCGATGAGGAAATCCCAAACCCCAAACCCCAAACCCCAAATCACACTGTCACTGTGTTGTGTGGGCTTAGGGATTTGGGACCTGGGATTTGGGATCTGAGATGCCTATCCACGACCAGGGCTACCAGCGCTACAAGGGGCACCGCGGGCCGCACGGCCGCCGCTGGTGGGTGATCGCCCGCGCCGGCATCGTGGAGCGGCTCAGGGAGCGCCGGTTCCTCGCGCTGATGCTCTTCTCCTGGGCGCCGTTCGTGGTGCGCGCCGTGCAGATGTACGTCTCGTCGAACTTCAGCCAGGCGGCGTTCCTGGCGCCCTCGGCGGACACCTTCCGTGAATTCCTCGAGCAGCAGAACTTCTTCGTCTTCCTCGTGACGATCCTCGTCGGCTCCGGGCTCATCGCCAACGACAAGCGCGCCAACGCGCTGCAGATCTACCTGTCGAAGCCGCTGACGCGCGTGGAGTACCTGACCGGCAAGCTGGTCACGCTGATGGTGTTCCTCGTGTTCGTCACCTGGGTGCCGGCCGTCCTGCTCCTGGTCATCCAGATGATGTTCTCCGGCAGCACCGCCTTCATCCTCGACAACCTGTTCCTGTTCCCGGCCATCACGGTTGCAGCCGCGGCCCAGACGCTGCTCTCGGCGTTCGCGATGCTCGCGCTGTCGTCGCTCTCGAAGAGCCGCCGCTTCGTGGCCATCATGTACGCGGGCGTCATCTTCTTCACGAGCGCCATGTACCAGGCGCTGCGGCAGATCACGGGCAGCACCGTGTGGGCGGTCGTCTCGCCCGAGGACATGCTGGACGTGATCTCGGCCGGCACGTTCCGCACCGCCGGCCCGACGTCGGTGCCGGTGCCGGTGGCGTTGCTCGTGGTGGCGCTGCTCATCGGCACGTCGGTCTGGATCCTCGAACGGCGCGTGCGCGCGGTGGAGGTCGTCACGTGAGTCCGATCGTCGAGGCGCGCCACCTGTCCAAGTGGTACGGGCAGGTCTCGGGACTCAACGACGTCAGCGTCGCCGTGCCGCCCGGCATCACGGGCCTGCTCGGCCCGAACGGCGCGGGCAAGTCCACCTTCATGAAGCTGATCACCGGCCAGCTCCGGCCCAGCAAGGGCGACGTGCGCGTGCTCGGCGAGCCGATCTGGGGGAACGCGTCGCTCTACGTCCGCATCGGCTTCTGTCCCGAGCAGGACTCCTTCTACGAGCGGATGACCGGGCTCGAGTGGGTCACGGCGCTCGTGCGCCTGAACGGACTCGACGAAGACGCGGCCGCCGCCGCGGCGCGGCGCGCGCTCGAGGCCGTCGATCTCCTCGAGGCGGCGGACAAGAAGATCGGCGCCTACAGCAAGGGCATGCGCCAGCGCGTGAAGCTCGCGCAGGCCATCGTCCACGAGCCCGAGCTGCTGATTCTCGACGAGCCGCTCGCCGGCATGGACCCGCTGATGCGCCGCCGGACGATGCGCCTGATCAAGGACTGGGCACGGGCGGGGAAGAGCGTGCTCGTCTCGAGCCACATCCTCCACGAGATCGAGTCGATGACGTCGAACATCCTGCTCATCAACAACGGCAGGATCCTGGCCGAGGGGAACGTCCACCAGATCCGCGACCTGATCGACGAGCACCCGCACATGGTGTCCATCCGCACCGACGACCCGCGCGCGCTCGCGCGCCGCCTCCTCGCCACCGACGACGTGATCAGCCTGCGCGTCGAGGATCGGGCGGTGACCGTGGAAACGGCGAAGCCGGACGCGTTCTACGCGCGGCTCACGGCGCTGGCGGCATCGGGCGAGGCCGGCGCGATCGACGAGGTCACCTCGCCCGACGACAACCTGCAGGCCGTCTTCAAGTACCTGGTGAAGCCATGAGCGCCGGGCTGGCGGGCCGTCAAGGCCCGCCCTACACACACGCGGCCCGGCGCGTCTTCGACCTCTCGCTCGGCGAGATGCTCTGGTCGCGCCGCACGATCTTCATGGCGCTGGTCGTCGGCGCGCCCGTGCTCCTGGCGATCGTCATCCGCATCGTGCAGTCCACCGGGGTGACGCCGCTGCGGATCAACCGCGTCAGCGTGGACGGCGCGGGCATCTTCGGCATGATGATGTGGATCCTCTACCTGCGCTTCATCGTGCCCGTGCTCGGCGTCTTCTACGGCACGTCGCTCATCGCCGACGAGGTCGAGGACAAGACCATCACGTATCTGTTCACGCGGCCGGTGCCCCGCGGCGCGGTGCTGCTGGGCAAGTACCTCGCCTACCTCGTCTGCACGACCCTCGTCGTCCTGCCGTCGGTGATGCTCGTGTACTTCCTGCTGGTGCCGCTCGGCCAGGTCGGCGCGAGCTTCCTGCAACTGCTGACGGACCTCGCCATCCTCGCCGCGGGCCTGGCGACCTACGGGGCGCTCTTCGCCTGGGTCGGGACGCTGGTGAAGCGCCCGCTGCTCGTCGGGCTGGTCTTCGCCTTCGGGTTCGAGCAGGTCGTCCTGCTCATGCCCGGCTACCTCAAGCGGTTCACGCTGGCCTATTACCTGCAGGGCCTGGTGCCGCACGCCATGCCGTCGGAGGGTGTCGTCTCGCTGCTCCAGGCCGTGTTCCGCGAGTCGCCATCGACCGTCACCGCCATCTTTTGGCTCCTCTTCGCCCTGGTCGCCTCCCTGGTGCTGGCCGCCAGGACCGTGGAACGGCGCGAATACGTGCTGGAACAGTAGGTACAATGCCTTCGTCCAAGCAGGCATGACCAGAAGGACCCGTCTTTTCGTGCTCGGCGCCACGGGCGTCCTCGTCGCTGGTCTGGGGACGGGTCTGGTGGCGTCGTACATGGGCCTCGGCATCAAGTCGCTGCAGGTGTTCAGCGCCACCGGCCCTGCCGAGCTGGCCTACCTGCCGCAGGACTCGGCGCTCGTCGCCTACGCCAACGTCCGTGAGGTCATGGATTCGGAGCTTCGCCAGAAGCTGCTCGCGGCCCGGCCGGACACCCCGGACAACACAGATCCCGACAGCCCCGACACGCAGGACCCGGAGCGTTCGTTCGAGGAGCGGACCGGCATCAGCATCGAGCGCGACGTGGACACGGTGGTCGCCGCGCTGACGCGCAACGGCGAGAGGGAGCACCCGCTCGTCGTCGCCCGCGGCCGCTTCGACGAGGCGCGCATCGAAGGCGTGGTCCGCGGGCAGAACGGCACGGTCGAGGACTACAAGGGCGTGAAGCTCCTGACCGTCCCAGGCGACGACAACACGCTGGCCGTCGCGTTCCCCGAGGCGGGCCTCGCAGTCGTCGGCTTCGCCGACGCCGTGCGCACGGCGATCGACACCAGGCAGGGCGCCTCGCCCGACATCACCACCAACGCGGAAGTCATGAATCTCGTGGCCGACATGGACGACGCGAACGCGTGGGCGGTGGGGCGGTTCGACGCGATGGCGCGTCAGGGGCGCCTGCCGTCGGAGATTGCCGGACAGCTTCCGCCCATCAACTGGTTCGCCGCGCGCGGCCGCATCAACGGCGGCGTCGAGGGCGTCCTGACCGCCGAAGCCAACAGCGACCAGGCGGCGGCGGACCTGCGTGAAGTCGTCCGCGGCTTCATGGCGCTGGCTCGCCTGAACACCCGGCAGAGCGCCGAAATCACCTCGCTCCTGAACTCGCTGCAGCTTGGCGGCGATGGCCGCACGGTGTCGATCACGTTCGCCGTCCCCGCGGAGATGGTGGACGCCTTCGTCGCCCTCCATCAGCGCCGGGACCGTCAGGACGACCCCGACCAGCCCGTCTTCTAGGAGTCCGTCCGAGTAATCGCGGTGAAAGTCATATTCTCTCGTGCTGCGCGCTCACGCTGCCGGTCGCCGCTCCCGGCGATGGCCGCGGAGGTGTCGCGTCGGCGATCGA
>VFYY01000049.1 GCA_016871375.1 Acidimicrobiia bacterium | reverse complement strand
CGGCGTCGAATTGTCCGCCCTCGCGGCGGCCGCGGTCGAAGAACTCGAGCAGCGTCTGCACGTCGGCCTGCGCCGGCGTGCGGCGGTAGGCGAGCCGCGCCATCCGCGCGAGGATGCGCTGCGCGCACGCGCGCTCGGCCCGCAGGCCTGCCTCGCCGGAGCCTTGTGCGGAGGCGGGCTCGCACACGAAGATCGCGCGCCGGCTGGGCGTGGCCGCGCCGTTCTGCGTGACCGCAAACGGGCCGCCGATGAACACGGCGCCCACGCTGGCGTAGCCCATGTAGATCTGATCGTTGGTCAGCACGCGCCCGCGCTGCAGCGGCTGCGGCAGCCCTTCCGGCTCCCACATCTCGCGGACGAACGAGACGCCCACCACGCGCGTGCCGGCCCTGACGGGGAGGCGCACCTCCAGCCCGGCGTCGGCGCCGAACTGCATGTACTCCTCCCATTCCGGATCGCCGGCGAAGCCCGGCTCGCCGTCGCCCGCGTAGCTGGCGGCCGCGGGCCGCCCCTTCGCGTCGCCGCCGACGGTGAAGCGCTTCACGAGCGCGCCGTCGATGCGGACGTCGAGCCGCTGCGGCCAGCCCATGCCCATCACGTAGTCCTGGTACTGGCGGCGCAGCCGCACCTTGATCAGGTACTCGCCGTCGACGGGGAAGTCGTAGCGGATCGCCAGGCCGCCGCGCGATCCGAACGGCAGGTCTTCGCTCTGGCGATCCTCCTGCACCACGTGCAGCGGAATCTCGAAGCGGTCCGCCGCCGGCACCGCGGGCGGCAGGCCGACGGCCAGCCGCGTCACCTGGCGCGCGACCGACAGGTAGCGCTCGAGGTGCGCGGTCGAGATCGTGAGGACGTCGGCGAAGTTGTCGAAGCTGCCGTCGGCGGTCTCGTCGCCGGGCAGCTTCGACGCCACGTCCACGTCGAGCGCGAACAGATCGCGGATGGCGTTGCTGTACTCGGCGCGATTGAGGCGATGCACGGCGCCGACGCGCCCGGGATTGGGGTGTGCCGCCCACGCGCGGTCGATGTCGCGCTCGAGCGCGGTCGCCACCGCCGTGTAGGTGGCCTCATCGGGCCGCGGCGCGCCCGCCGGCGGCATCGCCCGCGTCCGCAGCTTAGTGATCACGCGCTCCCACAACTCGGGATTCGCCGCCGGCGCATTCACATCGGCCGTGTCGAGCGCGAGGCCCGCGGTGCGCAGGCGAGTGTTGTGACAGGAGACGCAGTACTTGTCGAGCACGGCCCTGACCGCCGGCTGTGCGACGTGGGTTTGCGCCGGGGGAGGCGCCTGGCGGGACGCGGAGGGCACCGCAGACAGAGAGACGGCGACCCAGCCACCCATCGCCAGGAGCAGGACCGCCGCCCGGTCTGTGGACCGCATGGCGTTCAGCGCCTAATAGTAAACCCGTTACTGGTTCACGGGCGCGCCGGTGCCCTGGGACCCGATGAAGAGTTTCCGGCCGTCCTTGTAGGTGACGCTGCTGCCGTTGGCGCGGTTGGCGCCGTCGCGGGCGCGGAAACCCTCGATGAGAATCTCGGTGCCGACGGGCAGGGAGTCGCGGCCGAACCCGCGCCGCAGCATCGAGTTCGGCGCCGCGGTCTCGATCATCCAGACCACGGCCTTCCCGTCGTCGCCCTTCACCTCGATGTGAATCCACGCGTGCGGGTTGATCCACTCGACCTTCGTCACCGTCCCCTGCAGCTTGACGGGGCGGTTGGCGTCGAACTCGGCGGCAAAGGCGTGATGCCCAGCGAGCGCCGGGGCCGCGAGCGGCGCGGCGAGGAGCGCTGTGACGAGCAGGGAGGCGGCCAACGTCATCATTTCTTCTCCTCCGCGCGCGCGGCGCTGAGCTGGTTGTGCATGCCGTAGTTCCCCTCGTGGCACGCGTACTCGAAGTTCTGGTAGCCCGGCTCCTGTGTGAGCGGGAACGCAATCTTCCACGGCCGTGCGAACGTCTTCGGATCGTCCACCGCCAGCTCGTACTGGATCACGTTGGGCTCGACGCGCGTGAAGCGCTCGGTGAGCGTGAGCGCGTCGCTCGTCGGCGTGCCGCCGCCGTTCAGGCCGATGCCGGTCCTGGCGTGCAGGAAGTTGGTGGTCTCCACGACGAGCGTGTTGCCCTCCCAGCGCCCGCGCGCGTCGCCCATGTAGGAACGGATCGCGGCACCGGCATGCGGGCGGTTGCCCAGCGGGATCACGCGCGCCTCGTGCACCATCTCCTGCAGGATCATCACGTAGCCCGGCGCCTGCACGATCTGCTGGCCGTTGCCGTAGATGACGGGCAGGATCGACCCGGCCACGCCGCGCGTGATGCAGCGGATGTAGTAGCTGAAGTCCTCCCACGAGGCGGGATTGGGATTGGGATTGCCGGCGCCGATGCCCTGGCGCCGGGTCATCGCGTCGGCCGTCAGCGCCGGCATTCTGCCGTCGGGTGGATCGACGATGAGCGAGGTCTGGCGCGGCGGCCGTCTGCCGCGATCCACGAGCCCCGCGCCGGGTCCGGTGGTGATGCGCGCATCAGCGCCGGCGAATTCCTGCGCGTCGTTCTGTGCCTGCGCCTGACGGCGCTTCTCGTTCTCCGCGATTTCCTGGTCGGTGAAGTAGAGCCGGTTGCCGTATTGGGGATTCCGCTGCAGCGGCACGCCAATGTAGTCGTCGCTCGTCCACGTGCCCTGCAGGTCGGGATCGCCCCACGGCGTCGTCGGCGCGGTGAACCCGCGCGGGGCCTGGGCCAGCGCCGAGGCCGCGACGAGCGATGCGACGAGGAGCGCGATCGCCGTTCTCATGTCACTTCCTCTTCAGGTGTCCGTAGATCAGTTCCTCGGTGAACTCGACACACTTGAACTCGAGGAGCTGCGCGTTGGGCTCGAGCCGGCGGTAGAGGGGCAGCCTGATCGTCCACGGCCGCGTGAACACCTTCGGATCCTCGATCGTCGCCTCGTAGTCGATGACGTCGGCGTTGCGGAACGTGTAGCGCTCCACCACGTGCAGCGCCTCGCTGTGGTGGTTGCCGGCGCGATCGAACCACGTCAGATCGTTGAAGCCGGTCACGTCCACGACGAGCGTGTCGCCCTGCCAGCTGCCGTTCGACGTGCCCATCCAGGAATCCACCTGCGACTTCTGGTGGGTGACGAGGTTGATCACGCGGTTGGCGGTGGCGTACTCGTAGGCGATGCCGATCGTGCGATTCCCCTGAACGATCTGCAAGGGGAAGGGCATGTAGGTCGCGCGCGGGACTCCGGGCATGAAGCACTTCACCTCGGGATCGAGCTCCCACCGCTTCGCGTTGTTCTCCTTCTTCTTCGCCAGCGCCGCGGGCGTGTACGGGATCTCGTTGCCCTCGACGATCCCCTGGCCGGCCGGGATGGCGCCGATCGCGCCGAGCTGGTGGAACGGTCCGGGCGCGGCGGCGTGGTCCTGGATGTCCCAGTTGGCGGTGCCGATGTACTGCCAGAGGCCCGTGAAGTTCGGCTTGCCGTCCGGCATGCGCGGGATGCGCGGCGCGCCGGTCTGCGCGCCGGACTGTGCCTCCGACGACGGCGCTGCCGTCCACACGAGCGCGGCGAGCATGGCGACCACGACGACACCGGCGAGCGCGCGGCTTCTGTCCGTCATGACGTGGTCCTCGTTGACGCGCGATTATACTCAGCGCCGGAGGTTTGGCATGAACCCGATGCACATCCTCAGGGCCGCGGCTCTCGTCGTCCTCGCGTCCGTGCCTGCGGCGGCACAGTGGTTCAACGTGCCCTCACCAGGCGTGCCGCGGCTGCCCGACGGCAGGCCCGATCTCTCCGCGCCGGCGCCGCGGACGCCGGACGGCAGGCCGGATCTCTCGGGCGTCTGGAACGGCGCGGGCCCGATCTACCGGTTCAACATCGCGCAGGATCTCGAGCCCGAGGCGATCCATCCGTGGGCCGAGGAACTGTTCCTCAGGCGCGTGCGCGACTCGCGGAAGGACAGTCCGCTGGCGCGCTGCCTGCCGGTGAGCGTGCCGTTCCACAACTTCTTCAACCTGACGCGCATCGTGCAGACGCCGGCGCTGACGGTGATGTTGTACGAGTCGCCGAACAGTCCCCACCGGACGGTGTTCACCGACGGCCGTGCCCTGCCCGTCGATCCGAATCCCACGTGGCTCGGGTACTCGATTGGACGGTGGGAGGGCGACACGCTGGTCATCACGACGGCCGGCTTCAACGATCGCGGCTGGCTCGACAGCAGCGGGCATCCGCAGACCGAGGCGCTCCGCATCACCGAGCGGCTGCGGCGGCGCGATGTCGGGCACATGGAGTACGAGATCACCATCGACGACCCGAAGGTCTTCACGCGCCCGTTCTCGGTGAAGACGGAGCGTCTGCTGGCGGCCGACACCGATCTGCTGGAGGACGTCTGCGACAACGAACGCGACCGCAGCCGCATGATCGGCGACACGGGCGTCAGGGTTCGCCCGGAGGTGATCACGCCGTACGCCGGCACCTATGAGCTGGCACCGGGACGAGAGGTCGTCATCACGACCACCGGCGACCTGGTATTCGTCCGCGGGCTGAACGAGCCCCGCGTGCCGCTCATCGCGCAGTCCGACACGCACTTCATGTCCACGACGACGCCCACCTCCTATGAGTTCGTAAAGGACGCCGGGGGCTCCGTGACGTCAGTCGTCATCCGCGGTAACGCCGGGGAACAGAAGGCCGTCCGCGTCCGCTGAGGTCCCAGGGTCTATCGGGCGTGAGGGACGCGCCGCCGCCAACGCGCTGCTTCAGTCGCGGCGGCTCATGATCGCGCCGGCCGGCGTCGGCTGCAAGCGGATGTTAACCATGGCCACGTGGCCAGACGCGGACGTGTGATTCATCGATCACCCACAACCGTCCTGCGATGCGCTGGGATGTCAATAAGCTGGCCAAGGTCCCGGCAACGAGCCGGATACGCGGTAGCGTCTGCTCGCGCAAGCGGAGGACGACAATGCCCGCCGTTCCTGCGGGTGGATGTTGAACGATATTGGCGAGGCCGCGGTCGAACGAAATAAGCGCGCGCCCTTCCGCGACTGCGGCTTCGAGCAGGCGCTCGTCCGGAACGCCAGCCAGTTGCTCATCGCGAGCGAGCATCACGTTGTGACCGGCGTCTCGCAGAATCGTTCCTACCGAATCTGGAACGTTCTCGTCGAGCTTGACCGAAGCCACGCCTACGCCGCGGGAAAGGGCACGATCGTGTCGCGAGCCAGGTCCGCTGCGTAGGCCAAGGCCGCCGGAACGGCTTCGTTGGGAAGCGTGGGGTAATCAGCGTGGAGTTCGTCTGCAGATACGCCAGCGGCGAGGTTGTCGAGGACCACGGCCACGGGGATGCGCGTATTGCGAAAGCGCGGCCATCCGTGAAGAGTGTCCGGCGTCGCAACGATGTGATCCTGCCAACGCATGGATGCCTCGCCTTCAGTCTATTCTCGCGCCTGAGAACAAGCCAGTGGCTAACAAGTAGTGTAGTAGCCTGCACAGCCTCTCCTTGCGGCGTTCGTGACGTGCACGGGCATGCCGTGCCCTTACTTGGGAATGATGTCGAAGTACTTGTTGTTCTCGTTGCAGACGTATTCCAGCAGCTCCGTGTCCGGCGCCAGGATCAGCCGCTGCGTGACCGTCCACGGCCGCGTGTAGGCCTTCGGATCGTCGATCGTGATCTCGAGGTCCATGTGGCCGAAGTCCTTCCGGCGGAAGCGCTCGATCACCCGCAGCGCGGACGTCGCCGGCTTGCCCCAGTTGTCGAGCCACCCTCTGTCGTTGAAGCCCTTCGTCTCGACGACGAAGGCATCGCCCTCCCAGCGCCCGACCGAGTAGCCGAACCACGTCGGGTTCATGTCCTCGGGAAACGGGCGGCCGTCCGTGAAGATCTGCCGGTACGAATGCACCGCCTCGTAGAGCACGAGCGTCATGCCGCTCAACTGCAGGATCTTGAACGGATAGGGGACGAGATCCGATCGCGGCACGCCGCCGACGATGCAGTTGGCCGTCGGATCGTCGCGGCTCTCGTTCGCGCGGCGCTGCTTGTAGAGCGCCTCCGCCCACGGCTGATACGGCACGAAACCGGCCCGGCTGGCCGGCGGCGATGTCGCCGATGAGGATGTTCACGTGACGCCAGAGCCCCGAGATGTCGGGCTTGCCGTCGGCCGTCCTCGGCGCGGGCGCTTCCAGGTTCGGCCGGCCGTCCGCGTGCCGCGGGATGCCCGCGGTCGGGTACTTGAGCCACTGGGCCGCGGCGGGCGCCGCAACCAGCAAGAGAGCAGCGATCAGAGTTGTGCTTTTCATTGTTCTGGAAAGAGCGCTGGCAGCGCGTTTGGCGCCGTGAACACGCAGCGGCCGTTGTGGCCGCACTGCCCGACGACCGTCAGAGTCTGCTTCGCCGCGTACTTCGCGGCGATGAAGGCGAGGAACGCGCGGCCCCGCTCCAGCCTGGAGCGGCCCTGCGCCATGGCGGGGCACGTGACGTCCAGCGCGGGCGCGTCCGGGCCTTCCAGCTCGCCAATCAGGTACGTGGTTTCGCGCGAAACCAGGTTGCGCCGCAGCTGCTCGTCGGTCACGCGCGACGCGTACCCGCTGCGGTGCTCCAGTCCGAACGGCCACTGGTTGAACGTCGTGCAGTTGCGCGCGTCCGCGAACTCACCGAAGCCCGCGCCGCTGCGCTCGGGGCGCACGGCATCGGGGTAGCCGTAGCTCGAGGGGCTTCCGACGACGTAGGTCACCGGCACGCGCAGCTGTTCGTGAACCGTGTTCGTCATCGCGTAGCGGTTCACGTGCTGGCCGCCGGCGGAGAAGCCGGCGACGACGATGCGGCGCATGCCGGGGAAGACCTGCTCGCGGGCGAGCGTGCGCACGACGGCGTCGGTCAGGTCGAACGACGTCAGCGCGGCGCTGGTATTCGACGGGGCGCCGGCACGCCAGCCGCCGGAGCTGCCCTCGCCGCAGTCCCAGTTGACCTCGCCCTCGGCCAGCGCATCGCGGCACACACCCTGTCGCGACGCAAACCGGATCGAGACCACGACCGTGTCCTCGAGCGCGTTCGCGATGATCGCGGCGGCGACGCCGGTGCGGAACATGTCGTCGGCGTTGCGTCCGGCGCCGTGCACCAGCACCACCGCGCGCCGCACCTGCGCGTTGCGCACGTTCAGCGGCTGGCTGCTGTAGACCAGCGACCTGTGGCCGGAGCCGAGGTCGATCCACTGCACGCACGCGTCGGTGGCGGTCGTGCAGGGGGCCGCGGCGACGGGCGCCGCGAGGACGAGGACCGCGATAAGCGCGAAGGGAAGATGTCGTGTCATGTCAGCGCCGGCTGCTGATATGCAGCTCCCGAATCTGTCGAACGGCGTCCTCGATCTGCATCTCGAGGATCCGCTTGCCGAAGAGTGCCGTGGCCTTGGCGGGGTTACCGACGTGGCCCTGGCCGTCGCCCGCCTTGCCGGGCTGCATGCGATCGACCCGCAGCATCGACGGGTTCAGGAACATCAGGCTCGAGGTGTCGTGCGTGCCCGCGTGCGTGCCGACGTCTTCCGCACTGACACCCTGGCTGACGACCCAGTCGTCGCCGCGGCCGGGGTAGTAGGCCGTGATGTGGTGGACGCGGGCGTTGGCTGCCGCCCATTCCTTGTTGAGCGCCGCGGCCACCAGCCGCTGGCCTTCCTGGTTGCCGCCGCTGTCGCCGACGAGCGCGATATCGGTGAAGCCGTGCTGCCTGAGGCTTCGCGCCGCGTACTCGAGCACCTTCATGAACACGTCCTGCGGCGTCGTAATCGTGCCGGCGAAGCGCATGTGACCCGTCGGCGGACTGACGTCGCCCTCCGGGACGTAGGCGACGACCGGCGCCACGAGCGCGTTGCCGAGCTGCGTCGCGATTTCGCCTGCCTTGTGCCTGACGAGCACGTTGTGCTTCCCGAGCACCATGTGCGGGCCGTTCTGCTCGGTGCCGCCGGTGGGGACGATGATGGTTGTGTGCCCGGCCGCGATCGCGTCGCGCACCTCTGTCCACGTGAGGTCTTCGAGGAAGACGCTGGTGAACGGGAGCGCCGCCGACGTCTGCACGGCGGGTCCGGCGGCGGTCGCACCGACGAGCCCGACAACGGTGGAAGCGACGGCGCCCGCAAGAAGCCTCCGGACTGGCTGCATGAGGTCCTTTCCGTTGAGCGGCGTCAGCGTTGGCGCCGCGCCAGCGCGATTATAGGGGCCCGGGACAGTTCCGCTTAGACGACTTTCAGGACCGAATCCTTGAAGCGTTCGAAGTCCGCGAGATTGGTGCGGAGCGCTTTCAGCACGAGTTCGGCGTCCAGGCGCGCGTAGTCGTGCACGAGGATATTGCGAAACCCCACCATCCGTGCCAGCGAGCGTCCGAGCTCCGCCGGGAGCACGCCGGCCTCCGCCAGAATGTCGAACGTGGCGCCGCCCGTCTCGGGCACACGCAATCGCCGATCCGCGACGATGTGATCCGCGACGTCCATGCACGTCTCGATCGCCAGGTGAAGCGTGCGCTCGACGATGCGCTGGGTCTTCCAGTCGCTCCGGTAGCGTTCGAGCTCCACGGCGCGGTACGGAGCGAGCTGGTCGAGATAGGTGTCGAGGTCGGCGAGCCTGCGAAGGATCAGGTCGCGATCAACCACGCGCGTGGCGCTCGGCGAGGAGCCGGTGCTCGCGAATCCGGAAGTCGTGGAACAGGCGGGCGATCCGCGATTCGTACCGGTGCCGCTCGAAGGGAGCACGATCGAGCACCACGCGGCGGCTGACCAGCACCCGCCCCGACAGGGCGATCGGCGCCGTGTTGAGGAGGACGACATCCACCGCGTCGGTCCCGAGAGCGGCGGAGATCGCCCGGATGACATCGAGGCGCACCGTCTGCGCGTCGGCATCTTCGCGCACGTGGATGGCCACATCAACGTCGCTGCGCGCGGTTCGACGACCCGTGGACGTGCTCCCGAACAGGTAGGCGAACTCGACGTCCTCCGAGGCGCGCGCGATGGCGTCGTCAAGCGTCACGAGACGCTTGTCGATGTCGGCGGGGAGTCTGTCGCTGACAGCCACGGGTCAAGTATAGCGGGTGGCGTCAGGCCTACCGTGGAAACGGCGCCAGCGCCGGCTCCGCGCCCGCGGGGACCGGCGTGCGCGCGACGTTGAGCGTCATGGCCACCAGCGTGTACCAGCCGCTCAGGCCGACGGTGTCCACGATGCCCTGCTCGCCGACCTTCGCGCGCGCGCGCGCGTAGGTGCTGTCGCTCACGCTCTTGTTGCGGTGCAGCTCGATGCAGAAGTCGTAGAGGACGGCTTCGTCCTCCGCCATCCCTTCGGGACGGCGGCCTTCGGCGACGGCCTGCGCGATCTCGGGCTTCAGCCCGCCCTTCAGCGCGAGGCCATGGTGCGCGTTCCACTCGTACTGCTGCGTCCACTCGCGCGCGGTGATGAGGATGACGAACTCCGAGAGGCGCGGCGGCAGCGAGCTCTTGAAGCGGACGTAGTCGCTGAGGCCGCGCGCGCGGTTGATCATCTCCGGGCTGCGCAGCAGCACGGCCCAGGGGCCCGCGATCGGGCCGCGCGCCGCCTCGAATTCGGCGGCGGCCTTCTTCTGGGCGTCGGTCATCCTGTCTGCGGGGATCGGCGGCATCCGGTCCTGGGCGTGGGCGCTCATGCCGGACGGCACCGTGAGCAGGAGCGTGAATACGGCGAGGCGGAGGAATGTGTAGCGCATAGTCGTGTCACACGCAGAACGTTATCGCATTCACCATGGTCAGAGGCAGACGTTGCCGAGGACGCCCGATCCGCCGCAGTAGCTCACGTCCTGCAGCTGCATCAGGAGCCCGTCGGGATCCGTGAAATACAGCTCCGGCGTCCCTTCCTTCGCCCCGCCGCGGTCGGCTCCGCGCATGGTGATGTAGTGCACGAGCGGACCGGCGGGGCCCTGGCCGCTCCGGGGCCTGATGCCGTACTTCTCCAGCGCCGCGACGACCATCTCGGGGCGGAAGCCGTCGAGCGTCATGCAGGAATGGTGGATGCCGGAGCCATTGCCGTTGAACATCAGGAACTCGACGCCCCCGCCCATCCCGAACACGGGCGCCGCCGGTCCCTGATACGCCTGAATGCGGAGTCCGAAGGCCTCCTGAAAGAACGCGCGCGACGCGGCGGGGTTGGTCACGCCGTTGGTGCAGTGGCTCCAGCCGCGCACCGCGAGCAGGCCGGGTGTCCGCGACGGCTCCGGAGCGGGGCAGCGGTCGCTCAGGGCGCCGCCTTCGCCGCAGTACCGCCAGTCCTGAAGCTGGAGGAGAAACCCGCTTGGATCGCGGAGCTCGATCTCCGGCGTCACGCCCTGCGTCCGGACACGCATCGTCAGCGGCGCGCTCGAATCGCTCGTGTTGACGCCGTGCTGCCCCAGGATGCGCGTGACGGCTTCGACGTCGAAGCTCTCGACGCCGAGACACAGCGACTCGATGCGCGGCTTGTCCCCGCCGGCGGCGCTCACGCGCAGAAACTGGGGCCCCGCGCCGATCTGCAGGTTCGTCGTCGTTCCCTGGCGCGAGACGATGGGCATGCCGAACAGGCCCTGGTAGAACTCGACGGAGCGCGCGACGTCCGAGACGGCCAGCGTGACGTGATTGATGCCGCGCACGCGAATCGACGGGCGGCCCGTCTGGGCAAGGAGCCGCGGCACGGCCAGTGCCGGGACCGCGAGCAGCAGGCGACGTCGCGAGCGTGACGTCATGGTGTGACGGCGGGATTATAATCGCCGCCCGGCAAGGAGACACGCGACATGCGCACCGTGATTCCGGTCCTCGGCGCCGTGTGCATGCTGCTCGTGACGGCCGGCGCGGCGTCGCGCCTGCAGACTGGTCCCGCCCGGGGCGAGCAGATTTACACACAGTACTGCGCGTCCTGCCACGACCAGGCCAGCCCGCGCATTCCACCGAAAGCCGCACTGCAGACGCTCACGGCGTCGCGGATTCTGCGCACGCTGGATTTCGGCGTCATGATGAACGTCGCGTATCCCATCCGTCGCGACGAGCGGGAGGCGGTGGCACGGTTCCTCGGCACGGCCGGAGAGGACGCCGGCCCGTCGCCGGCTTCGTTCTGCCGCGCCGGCCGGCAAGTCATGGCCGGCGCGCCCGCGAACTGGACCGGGTGGAGTCCGACGCCCGCGAACACACGCTATCAGCCTGCCGGGGCCGCCCGCCTGACGGCCGCCGACGTCGGCCGGCTCGAGCTCAAGTGGGCCTTCGGCTTCCGCGGCGACGTCACCGCCTTTGCCGCACCGACCCTCGTCAACGGCACGCTGTTCGTCGGAAGCGCGAGTGGCGCGGTGCAGGCGCTCGACGCCGCCTCCGGCTGCCTGCACTGGGTGTTCCAGGCGAACGGTCCGGTGCGCGCCGCGCCGGTCGCGGTGAGCGACGGCGGACGCCTGGTGCTCGTGTTCGGCGATCAGATCGGCTGGGTGTACGCGCTCGACGCGCGATCGGGCGCGCGCGTGTGGATGCGGCGCATCGAGGACCATGAAGCCACCCGTCTCACCGGGGCGCCGGCCGTGCACGACGGCATCCTCTTCATGCCCGCCGCGTCCTGGGAAGAGACGCGTGCGATCGATCCGCAGTATCCCTGCTGCACGTTCCGCGGCAGCGTCACCGCGCTGCGCGTGCGCGACGGCTCCGAGGTGTGGAAGCGCTACATGGTGGATGCGCCGGTGAAGACCGGCGCCACGCGCGTGGGCACCGAGACGTTCGGACCCTCAGGGGCGGGCATCTGGTCCACGCCGACACTCGACGCCGCGCGCGGCGTGCTCTACGTCACGACCGGCGACAACTACTCGCACCCGGCCACGCTGACGAGCGATGCCGTCGTGGCGCTCGACCTGAAGTCGGGCCGCATCGTGTGGACGCAGCAGACCACGCCGAAGGACGTCTACAACTCGGCCTGCGGGCGCCGCGGCGCCAACTGCCCGGAGGACAGCGGGCCCGATCACGATTACGGCGCCGCCGCGATGCTGCTCCGCGCGGACGGACGCGATGTGCTCGTCGCCGGGCAGAAGTCCGGCGTCGTCTACGGTCTCGATCCGGATCAGCGCGGGCGCATCCTCTGGCAGGCGCGCGTGGGCGAGGGCGGCGTCAACGGCGGCGTGCAGTGGGGCATGGCCAGCGACGGCCGGCAGATCTACGCGTCGGTGTCCGACGTCGGCCGCCTGCCCGCCGCGCCCGATGCGCCGCCGCTTGGCGATGCGCAGTTCGATCCGACGCGCGGCGGCGGCCTCACGGCGCTGCGGATCGCGGACGGCGGGAAGGTCTGGTTCGCCGCGCCGCGTCCGTGCGATCCGCCGCGGCCCGGATGCAGCCCCGCGCAGCCGGGTGCCCTCACCGCCATCCCCGGCGTCGTCTTCTCGGGCTCGATGGACGGTCACCTCCGCGCGTTTTCGACCGACGACGGCCGGGTGCTGTGGGACGTCGATACGGCGAAGACGTTCACGACCGTGAACGGTGTCGAAGGCAAGGGCGGCTCGCTCGACGGCGCGGGCCCGGTCGTGGCCGGCGGGATGGTGTTCGTGAACTCCGGCTACCCCCGGTTCGGCGGCATGCCGGGGAACCTGCTTCTCGCGTTTGGCCGGCCTGATTAACGATTGACCGGCTGAGCTGGCGCGGCCATGATCGGCCTCGCCAATGGCCCTGCAGACAGGTACCAAGCTCGGCCCCTACCAGATCCTCGCCCAGTTGGGTGCGGGCGGGATGGGAGAGGTCTACAAGGCCACCGACACGCGGTTGAACCGTACGGTCGCCATCAAGGTGCTTCCGCCGCACTTCTCGGCCAATCCCGAGATGAAGCAGCGGTTCGAGCGCGAGGCGCAGACGATCGCCGCGCTCAACCACCCGCACATCTGCGTCCTGTACGACGTCGGCCGGCAGGATGACATCGACTTCCTGGTGATGGAGCACCTCGAGGGCGAGACGCTCGCCGCGCGGCTCGCCCGCGGCGGGCTGCCGCTCGACGAGGCGCTCACGGTCGCCGTCGCCGTCGCGGACGCGCTCGAGAAGGCGCACGGGCAGGGCGTCACCCACCGCGACCTCAAGCCCGGCAACGTCATGCTGACGGCGGGCGGCGCCAAGCTGCTGGACTTCGGCCTCGCGAAGCTGCAGCAGGGACACCCGGCTGCCGCGGCCGCCCCAGGCACCCCGCTGTCTGCCGTCGGTCCGCTGACGACGGTGCCGGGCACGATTCTGGGCACCATGCAGTACATGGCGCCCGAGCAGCTCGAAGGGAAGGAAGCCGACGCCCGCACCGACATCTTCGCCTTCGGTGCCGTGCTCTACGAGATGCTCACGGGGAAGCGGGCGTTCGAGGGGAAGAGCCAGCCGCACCTGATCGCGGCGATCGTGTCGTCGCAGCCGGATCCGGTTTCGAGGACGCACCCCTCCGTCCCGGCTGCACTCGATTTCCTGGTGGAGCGCTGTCTCGCCAAGGATCCCGAGGAGCGCGTCCAGACCGCGACCGATCTCGTCTGGAAGCTGCGATGGATCGCTGAAGGCCGCGCGTCGAAGGGCGCGTCCGGGCCGCGTGCGGCCGGACGGCGTGCGCGGACGGCGCAGCTCGCGCTCGCCGCGGTCGTCCTGCTCGTGATCGCGATGGCGGCGCTGATCGTGATCGCCTCGCGCGACACGGCGCCGCGCCAGGTCACCAGGTTCCTCATCGACGTGCCCGACATGCCGGTCGCCGAGGCGATATCGGTCTCGCCCGACGGCAGGCTCGTCGCGTACTCCGCGTCCGATTCGGGCGCGACGGCCGTGTTCGTCCGCCCGCTGAACGCCGGCGGCGCAACCAAGCTGGCGGGCACGGAAGGCGCGGGGCGGCTGTTCTGGTCGCCCGACAGCCGCTGGGTCGCGTTCTTCGCCGGCGGCCGGCTCAAGCGGGTGGAAGCGACGGGCGGTCCTCCCCAGAACGTCTGCGAGACTCCGGACCTGCTCGGCGGCACCTGGAACGAGGACGGCGTCATCGTTTTCGCATCGAGCAAGGGCCTGCAGCGGGTGCTCGCCGCGGGCGGCCAGCCCTCGCCGATCGAGCTGGGCGGCGACCTCGCGAAGCAGAATCCCCGCGAGCCGTACTTCCTGCCCGGCGGCCGGCAGTTCCTCCTGCTGGCAGGCGAGGGCGAGGCGGATGCGGCGGTGTACGCCGCCTCGCTCGACTCCCCGGACACGACGCGGCTGGTGACGTCCGCCTCGAACGCGGTGTACGCCGAGCCGGGTTATCTGCTGTACCACCGCGAAGGGACGCTTTACGCGCAGGCGTTCGATGCCGACGACGTGGAGGTGAGCGGCGAGGCGCTGCGCGTTGCTGACGGGCTTCCCTATGCGGACGGCGGCGCGGCCGCGTTCGCGGCCTCGCACGCCGGCATCCTGATTTATCGCAACGATCCGCAGCGGCAGGCCGCGTCGGCCGGGGCGGGGCCTGAACAGGGTGGCAACCTCCCCGACAGGCCGCTCCGCTGGGCGAGCCGGACGGGGACCGGTGATGTGGCTGGAGCTCCGGGCGGATGGACGGGGGTCGACCTGTCACCGGACGGGCGGCGGGCAGCGGTGCACCGGCACGACGGCGAGGGCGGCGACATCTGGATCTTTGAAGACGGCCAGACCACGCCGTCGCGATTCACCTTCGACGCCGGGCAGGACAACTCGTCGCCCGTGTGGTCGCCCGACGGCGCGCGCATCGCGTTCGCGTCGCAGCGCGGCGGGAAATCGGGTCTCTATACCAAGGCCGCCGACAACACGAGCGCCGAGGAGCTGGCGCTCGAATCCGACCGGCCCGCGATGCCGATGAGTTGGACCGGCAACCGGCTGGTGTACTGGACGAGCGATTCGAAGACGGGGGGCGACATCTGGGCGGTTCCCCTGGACGGCGATCGAAAGCCCGTGCCGCTCCTGCAGACGCGCGCCGACGAGCGGACGCCTCAGGTGTCCCCGGACGGACGCTGGCTGGCGTACAGCTCCAACGAGACCGGACGCAGCGAAATCTACATCCGGCCGTTCCCGGACGGGCCCGGCCGGATCCAGGTGTCGGTGAACGGCGGAGTGTATCCGCGCTGGCGGCGTGACGGACGCGAGTTGTACTTCATGAGCCTGGTGGTGCTCGGCTCCGTGATGGCGTCGGACATCAGTGTCAGCGGCGCGTCCGTCCAGCGTGGAGTGCCGCGGACCCTGTTCCAGTCGTTCTACGCGGGCGGGGAGCATCCCGTGGGGCAGTATCACGCGTTTGCGGCGGCGCCCGCGGGCGACCGTTTCCTCATGGCGCAGTTCGAGAGCCTGGCCACCGGGTTCGGCCGCGGCGTCGTGGGCGGCTTCAACTTCGCGGCCGCGTTCGCGCTGCCGTTCGTGACAGCGGATCGCCGGGCGGCCGCCGCACCGTCATCACTCTCCACGGCCCCGATTACCGTGGTGCTCGACTGGACAGCGGGACTCCGACAGTAGGAGAGCGGACGCATGGCCTTCGAACCCGGTTCACGGATCGGCCACTACGAGATCGTCGCGCCCATCGGGGCACAGGATGATGAACGGTACAAGGCCTCGGACTCGCGCGTGAGCCGTCTTGTCGCCCTCAAGATCCTTCCACCGGAGTTCTCGGAGCGTCCCGAGCTCCGCGACCGCCTGGAACGGGAGTCGCGGTCGATCTCGTCGCTCAGCCACCCGCACATCTCGGCGCCGCTCGAAGTCGGCCACCAGGAGCCGGCGACGCATTTCGTGGTGACCGAACACTTCGAGGGCGAGGCGCTGGCGGCGCGGCTGGCACGCGGGCCGATCCCGCTCGACGAGGCCTTGTCCACGGCCATCGCGATCGCCGACTCCCTCGACACGGCGCACCGGCACGGGATCGTGCACGCGGGCCTGAACCCCGCCACCGTCATGCTCACGGCGAAGGGCCCGAAGCTGCTCGACTTCGGCCTGACCCGGCTGGCCGCCGACGAGACGCCGCTGCAGGCGGCGTCGATGGCGACGACGCGCACGTCGATCGCGTTCCTGACGGCGGTCCCGACCGCCGCCGCGCCGTACCTCGCGCCCGAGCAGCTCGCCGGCGGCCCGATCGATGCGCGCACCGACATCTTTGCGTTCGGCGCCGTGCTCTACGAGATGGTCACGGGCAAGCCCGCGTTTCACGAGAAGACGCAGGCGTTGCTCATTGCCGCGGTGCAGTCGGTGGATCCGGATCCGGTGTCCGTGCTGCGGCCCGCCGCTCCGCCCGCGCTCGACTACGTGGTGAGGCGCTGCCTCAGCAAGGACCCGCGGCAGCGCATCCAGACCGCCCGCGACGTGCTGACCGAGCTGCGATGGATCGAGAAGGGCGATGCGGGCGCCGGGGTCATGGCGGCGGCGCCGGCGCGGTGGTGGCAACGGGAGAAGGCCACGTGGGCGGCGGCGGCCGTCGCCGCGGTCGCCGCCGCCGCCCTGACGCCCGCCGTCGTCGCCACGTTCGAAGGCCCCCCCGCGCTGCCGGAAGTCCATTTCCTGGCCACGAGCCTTCCGGTGGCGACGACGCCGCTCGCCGTGTCCCCCGACGGCCGCTGGCTCGTCTCCGGCATCAACGGCGGCGCCACGTTCGGGTTGTCGCTCGACTCGGTCACGTCGCAGACGCTCATTCGCGGCGTGCCGGTCCAGCCGTTCTTTTCCCCGGACAGCCGGTCGATCGCGTACTTCGAGGCGAACCAGCTCAAGAGAGCCGACATCGGCGGCGGACCGCCGCAGGTCATCTGCGAGGTGCCGCCGCTCATTTCCGCCGGCACGTGGAACAGCGACGGCGTGATTCTCTTCCCCGGTGCCGGCGTCATTCATCGCGTGCTCGCGGCCGGAGGGCAGCCGGCGCCGATCACGACGCTGGATCAGTCCAGATCGGAGACCGAGCACCTCGGCCCGGTGTTCCTTCCCGACGGACGCCGGTTCCTGTTCCTGGCGGTCTCGTCACAGGCGAACGAGAGCGCGATCTTCGTCGGGTCACTCGACTCGGGCGATCGCATCCGCCTGTTCGCCTCCAACTCCAAGGCCGTCTATGCCGAGCCCGGGTACCTGCTCTTCAATCGCGGCGACTCCGTCTTTGCGCAGGCGTTCGATGCGGAGAGCCTGACGCTGTCGGGTGAGCCGATTCGTGTCGCGAGCGGCGTGCCGTTGCGGGTGGTGGCGCCCAACGGCAGTCCTGGCATCACGAGCTCCGCGAACTTCGCCGTGTCGCAGACCGGCGTGCTCGCCTACCGGACCGGCGGGAGCGCCGGCGGCGCGCCCGTCGCCGGGACAGAGGAGCAACGGTCGATGTTCTGGTTTACGAGGACAGGCGATCGCAGCGCGTCGCTCGGCCCGGCTGGCGCGTACGTCGGCGTGGACCTGTCGCCCGACGGCCGGCGGTTTGCCGTCCATCGACATGAAGGGATCGGCGGCGACAACTGGTTCTTCGACCTCGCGCAGGGCCGCCTGCAGCGCCTGACGTTCGATGCGAGCCAGGACAACTCGAGCCCAGTCTGGTCGCCCGATGGGACGAAGATCGCCTTCGGTTCTCTCCGGAACGGCAGATGGGGCATCTACGTGAAACCCGCCGACGGCACGGCGGCCGAAGAGCTCATCATGGAGTCGGAAACGCCGAAGGGCCCGACCAGCTGGTCTCCAGACGGAAGCCGGATTGTGTTCACGGAGAACACCGGCGGCGGCGGTGACGTCTGGATGGTCCCGGTCGCGGGAGACAGGAAGCCGGTTCCCCTCCTGCGGTCGCCGACGTTCGAAGGCTTCGCCCAGGTTTCCTCAGACGGCAAATGGCTGGCGTATGCGTCAAACGAGACGGGCCGCGCGGAGGTGTACGTCAGGCCGTTTCCCGATGGTCCTGGCAAGTGGCAGGTATCCACCGAGGGCGGGACGTTTCCGCGCTGGCGGCGCGACGGGCGCGAGCTGTTCTTCTACTTCAACAACAGTGTGATCTCCGCGGCTATCAACAGCACGGCGTCATCGATCGAACCTGGTGTTCCCGCGCCGCTCTTCGGCGTCCCCAACCCGAGCTCGATCTCGGTGCATGCCGCGTACAACCGGTTCGCGGTGACGGCCGATGGTCAGCGGGTGCTGATCTCGCTGCCGGGTGGCGGCGGCCCCAACACCGCGGGCGGCGTCGCGGACAGTATCGCGGCGCTCGCCGACCAGGGCACCACGACATCGACCGGCGCCGCGCCGAATGCCGTCATGGTCGTGCTCAACTGGACGCGGCTGCTGGCGCGAAATTGACGCCGGCCGGCATCGATCGGGCGTAGAATCCGCATGCGAGGTGGCGCTTATGGTCAGGAAGTTCGTCGTCCCGGCCCTGGTCCTCTCGGTTCTCTTCGCCGGCGTCCTGGTCCAGGCCCAACAGCCAGGCCATAACGCGGCGCCGGCGCCGGTGACGTTCGCCAAGGACGTCGCACCCATTCTCCAGAAGACCTGTCAGCAGTGCCACCAGCCCGGCGCGATCGGGCCGATGTCGCTCGTGACCTACGAGCAGGTGCGCCCGTGGGCGCGGGCGATCAGGGCGCGGGTGGTGGCGGGCGAGATGCCGCCCTACCGCTACGACCGCAACGTCGGCATCCAGAACCTGAAGTACGACCTGCGCCTCAGCATCGATCAGATCGACACGATCGCGCGCTGGGTCGATGCCGGCGCGCCGCTCGGCAATCCCGCCGACATGCCGCCGCCCGTGAGCTTCCCGGATCCGGCGAAGTGGGAGTTCGCCGACCAGTTCGGCCCGCCCGACCTCGTTGTGAAGACGAAGCCGTTCACGCTGCCCGCGCAGGGGCAGGACGTCTGGTGGCGCCCGCTGGTGCCGACCGGCCTCACCACGGACCGCTGCATCAAGGCCGTGGCCGTGAAGCCGTCGCTGAAGGGGCGCGCCGCGGCGCACCACGCCAACAGCGAGCTCGTCGTGCTCGATCAGAAGACCGGCCAGTGGGTCGACGGCGAGCGCGTCACCGAATACGCGCTCGGCAAGGTCGGAGAGATCGTTCCCGGGGACGGCTGCCGCACGCTGCCGGCCAACTCGATGGTGCGGTGGGACGTGCACTACTACCCGACCGGGCAGGAGCTCAAAGACGACGTGATCGAGCTGGGATTCTGGCTCTATCCCGAAGGGCACACGGCGAAGTACAAGCAGGACCTCAAGCTCTACTCGCTGCGGATGAAGGGCGGCGATCTGGAGATCCCGCCGCACGGCACGGCGATGACGCAGGGGTTCCACACCTTCAAGACGCCGGTGCGGCTCGACAGCTTCCAGCCGCACGGGCACTTCCGCCTGGTCGCCAAGACGCTCGAGATCTTCTACCCCGACACCGGCCGCCTCGAGATGATCAGCTCGATCTCGAACTGGACCAACAACTGGCACACGAGCCACATCTACGAGGAAGACTCCTCGCCGCTCGTGCCGGCGGGCGCGACGCTGGTGATTACCGGCTACTACGACAACACCCGCGCGAACCGCTACAACCCCGATCCCGACCAGTGGGTCGGCCCCGGGAGCCGGACGGCGGACGAGATGTCGCACGCGTGGATTGCGGTGACGCATCTCGACGACGAGGGCTACAAGCGGCTGGCGGCCGAGCGCGAGGCGAAGAAGAAGGCGCGCACCAACACCACGCAGTAGGACCGTGCGCGAACGAACGGTTGTCGGCATCCTGACGGCGGCGGTGCTTGCCGGCGGCGCGCTGCTCGGGGCCCAGGGCGTGCGCCCGCTTGCGCCCGTGCCGCCCGAGGGACAGCGCGTCGCGCCGTTCTTCGACGGCTGGTACGAGAACCCCGACGGGACCGTCACGCTGTCGTTCGGCTACTCCAACAGCAATCGAACGGACACGATCGAGATTCCGCTCGGCGCCGACAACTTCATCACGCCGAAGGAATACGACGGGCGTCAGCCGACGTCGTTCCCGCCCGTCGTCGCCGAGCAGCCCGAGACCTCGTCCGTCAACGCGCGCGACCGCGAGCGCGGCGTGTTCACGGTCACGCTCCCCAAGGCGAGCGCCGACGTCGTCTGGACGCTGCGCTACCGGGCGCAATCGTTCAGCGTGCCCGGGCGCGCGAAGCTCAACGCCTACCAGCTGCGCTGGCCGATGGCGATGGGGTCGATTCCGCCGCTGCTTCGCTTCAGCGAGGCCGGTGCAGCCGGCCGCGGTCCCGCCGGTATCGAGGCCACTCCGGTGAAGACGCCGGTTGGCAAACCGGTGCCGCTTGCGATCTGGGTTACCGACGACAGCGTGAGAGAACAGGACCCGGTCACGGTCGCGCCGAAGGGGAAGCCCAGACCGGCGCTCAACGTGAACTGGTACAAGCACTCGGGACCAGGCCCCGTGCGCTTCAGCAGCGCGAGACAGCCGATTGCGCAGCTCGAGGCGATGGCGTCCACGGAAGCCACCTTCGCGCAGCCGGGCACCTATGTCCTGCGCGTCCGCGCCGACAACTTCGGCCGGCTCGACACGTCGCCGGGAAACCAGTGCTGCTGGACGAACGGCTATGTGAGGGTGACCGTCACGCCTTGATGTCTAAGGTGCCTAAGGTGCCTGGGGTGCCTAGGGTGCCTAGGGTGCTTAGCGTGCAGTTTTTGCGTACTTTTTCGGCCGAACGCGCTGCAGTTTCTGCCACGTCTCAGGCCTGACGATCGCCAAGACTCTTCGCACTCCGGCACTTTAGGCACCTTTTGGCACCCTAGGCACTCTAGGCGCCCTCGATAGAGCGCGGTGCGGCGGTTGCACCCTTCCGGGTGTGGCTGGACTGCGATCGTTTAAGGACTTCGCCGCATGGCAGCTTGCCTATGCCCTTCGCCGTGCGGTTCGGCCCCTCTGTTGCCGTGCGCTGCAGGAAAAAGACTTCACGCTGCACCGTCAGATCAGGGAAGCGGCGCGGTCGGCGACGCGCAACATCGCCGAGGGGTTCGGACGTTTCAGGCACCGCGATTTCGCGCGATTCGTCCGTATCGCGAAGGCGTCGGAAGTGGAGTTGCTCGATCACTTCAACGAAGCATTCGATTCGGGATACGTGAGCGACGCCGAGCGCCAACACCTTGAGCACGCGGCGAAGAAGGCGATCAAAGCGGCGAATGGCTTGATCCGTTACCTGGAATCCACGCCCGACCCATGAGGAGCAAGGCATCCTTGGGCCCCCACGACACCCCAGGCACTCTACGCACCCTAGGCACCCTAGGCACTCCAGGCACTCCAGGCACTCTAGGCACCCCAGGCACTCTAGGCTAGCGTCTGACGTGCCGCTCGAGCATCTGGCGGCGGACGACGGCGCCGTAGACGTTGCCCTGGCGATCGACGCCGAGGCCTTCCGCACCGGAGTGATCGGGCGTCAGCGGCTCCATGTCCTCGATGAACGCGGTGACGCGGCCGTCGCGCGCGCTGCCGATGCGGATGCCCTTCCGGATCCCCATCAGCTCCTTCGCGCCGGTGTCGGGGCCTGACTCGGAGTCGGCGACGTACATCGTGTCGTCGGCGGTGATGGCGATGCCGCTCGGGCGGCCGAACTGCCGCCACTCGTCGATGAACGTGCCGTCCTGGTCGAAGATCTGGATGCGGTTGTTCTCGCGGTCGCCGACGAACAGCCGGCCCCGCGAGTCCATCGCAATCGTGTGCGGCTCGCTGAACTGGCCGCGCCCCGGGCCCTTCGTGCCCCACTCCTTCACGAAGCGGCCGTCCTTCGAGAACTTCACCACGCGGTTGTTGCGCCCGTTGCGGTGGCTGTCGGTGACGAAGATGTCGCCGTTCGGCGCCACGACGACGTCGGTGGGCTGATCGAAGAGCTCCGGGCCAGAGCCGCTGACGCCGGCCTTGCCGAGCGCCATCAGCACCTTGCCGTTCGGATCGAACTTGAAGACCTGATGGCCGTAGCCGTCGCCGCCGCGCGCGTCGGTGACCCACAGGTTGCCCTCGCCTCGCGATCGAGCGTCGCGCCGTGCGGGAAGTGGAACATGCCGGCGCCCCACGTCGCGAGCAGGCGGCCGTCAGCGTTGTACTTGAGGATGGGCGGTTCCGTGCGCCCGGTGCAGGCGTTGGCGAAGCAGCGCGCGACGACGAAGACGGTGCCGTCGGGCGCGGGCTCGACTGCCGTGACGGCGGGCCAGGACATGCCCGGCGGCAGCTCGCCCCAGTCGCGGGTGGTGCGGTACGGCTGCGGCAGGTCGTTGCGGACGCCGTGCGCTGAGGGCGGAGCCTGGGCGGCGACCGTCGCCGCCGCCCAGCACATCGCCCCTACGAACAGCTGGTGCCGGTACGCTGCCCGCGGACCCATCCGGCCAGCATCTGCCATTCGGGGTCTTTCCGCGTGGCCCAGCGGCGCACGCCGTTGTGCGCGTACGAGCCGCCGCCCTCGGGATGCAGCGGCTTCAGCAGGAAGCGGCTGTGCTCGGGATCGCCCGGCACGATGAGCCGCGTGATCACGCCGAACGCGCGCTTGGCCTCCTCGTCGTTCCACGTCTTGCCGTCGGCCGGCACGGGCGCAAACCCGATGAGCCCGGCGTTGTGGCAGTTGCTGCACCGGATGTGGCCTTCGCGCGGGTTCTGGAAGATCGGCTGCACGCACGAGCGGAAGAACGTGAAGTCGACGGTCGGCTCCGGCGCCGGCACGAACCGGTCGGCGGGGAAGCTGCGGATCCACTTCAGCACCATCTGGTACTGCGCGTCCTCCTTCGTCCGCCAGAACGTGCCGCCGGTGTGGCCGAGCCCGCCCGCGTCCGGCGCGAGCGGCTTGCTCAGCAGGCGGCTGCTCTCCGGATCCTTCGTGTTGATCAGCCGCGTCACGACCGCGAGGTTCTTCCGCGACTGCTCGACCGTCCAGCCCGAGTCGGTCGCGGGCGTATCGAGCGCGAAGCGGAGGCTCGTCTGCCAGGTATGGCACATCACGCACGCGGCCATGCCCGGCGCGGTGCCGCCGCGGCTGAGCATGAACAGCGGCTCGAGGGTCTTGCGGTAGGCGTCAACCTCCGACTGCTGGAACTGCGCCGGTGGTGGCTGCTGCGCGGTCATCGACGACGCCAGCGCCAGGCAGAAGATCGCGACGAGCAGCGCCGTCGCGCGGATCATGCGGGTCATGGCTTACCTCGAGGCCTGGGCTCGCGCCGTGTTCGTCGACGGGTTCACGCGGTTGAGCGGGAGGATCGCGGTGCTGATCCGCGCCGGCCGCGCGCCCGTCTTGATCTTGGCGACGACCGCCAGCTTCTGCAGGTCCACCGCCAGCGTGTGATCCGACCCGGAGACCGCGACGTACATGTATTTGCTGTCCGGCGTCGGCGTCATCCAGTTCGCCGTCGGCCCGACTTCCACCGAGCCGATGTACTTGAGATCCGGCAGCGTCCACCCGTAGATGCGGCTGTCGAGGCGGCTCGACGCCCACACGGCCGAGCGGTTCGGCAGCACCTCGAGGCCGTGCATGTCGCCGCCCTGGATGCCGTCCGCGTTCTGCTGCCACGGCTTGAGCGGCGGCGGGAAGAGCATCTGCGTCACCGCCTTCCTGGCCCAGTCGATGACGAAGATGCCGTTGATGCCGGTGCCCTGCGCGAACATGCGCCGGGTCGAGCCGTCCGGGCCGGCCTCGAACGACATCGGGCGGACGGTGTGGCTGTCGCGCCCGTACTGCTTGTGGCCGTCGAGCGTGATGCCCGCCACGACCGTGTCGGTGACCGGGTCGATCACCTGGATCGTCGGGTCGCCGGGCTTCGGCGGATCGTCGGTGAGGCCGGCGAGGACGAAGTTGTCGTCTGGCGTCACGTAGGTGTTGTGCACCCCGTTCAGGACGGGGATGCTCTTGACCAGCTTGTTCGTGTTCAGATCGACGACGTCCACGACCGCCGCGCCGGCCTTGGTGCGTTGGCGAATCCCGACGTACGCCTTGCGGTGCTTCTTGTTCACGACGACCTTGTTCGGCCGGGCCGACAGCGGGATCTGCATCACCTGCTGGAGCGTCCGCGTGTCGAACACGTCCAGCGTGGACTGCTGCTCGTTGGTGCAGTAGTAATACAGTCCGTCGGGATGCGTCGTCAGGTTGTGGGCGTGCGGGCAGCCCCTGATGACGCCAACCACCTGGTTGATGGTCGGGTCGATGATGTGGTGGACGTTGCCGGCGTTGTTGCTCTGGAGAATCCGCACGGCGACGCCATTGTAGGAGTCGAGCCGGGGCACCCCCTGGGCCGCGGCCGCTGACGCGGCGAGCACGACGCCCAGCACCGCTGACAGAACTCGAATCGCCATCACGAACCTCCCCCGTAACGGGATTTCCGATGTGACCGCCGGAGGGAGTATAGTCCGCTCCGTCGGACGACGGAAGGAGTGAACGATGGCCCGGAACCGCAATGTCTACGTGGGTGCAGGGTTTCTGGTGCTCCTGATCGGGCTGGGCGCCTCCTACGTGCACCTCGAGCGCACGGCGGAGGCCCAGGCGCGGGTGCAGGCACCGCGTTTCGAGGTGGATCCCTTCTGGCCGAAGCCGCTGCCCAACAACTGGATTCTGGGCCAGACGATCGGCGTGCACGCCGACGCCCAGGACAACATCTGGATCATCCACCGCGGCTCCGAGACGCTCCAGCCGAACGAGAAGGCGCAGGAGGTGAACTCGGGCGACTGCTGCGTGGGCGCGCCGCCCGTGCTGGTCTTCGACAAGGCGGGCAACCTCGTGCGGAGCTGGGGCGGCCCTGGCGCCGGCTACGACTGGCCCGATAACAA
This sequence comes from Acidimicrobiia bacterium, assembly GCA_016871375.1. GTDB lineage: Bacteria > Acidobacteriota > Vicinamibacteria > Vicinamibacterales > UBA2999 > VFYY01. Next base: position 82 of record VFYY01000049.1, on the reverse strand, counting down.
CCACGGCATCTTCGTCGATCAGGCCGGCAACGTCTGGATCGGCGGCAACGGCCCCGGCGACTCGCACATCATCAAGTTCACG
>VFYY01000048.1 GCA_016871375.1 Acidimicrobiia bacterium | reverse complement strand
CTGCCCCAGATCCGTTTCTGGGTTCGCGAGATCATGGCGATGCTCTACATCGCCAGCCGTCGCGACCTGTTGAATCTAGCCATCAGCTTCCAGCGGAATCCCCCGCTGAGAATCTGACAAAGTAGTGCTAAAGCCGGACACTACGAAGAAGTCGAAACCGCGCTGACGGAGAGGCCGATTCCATGTAGAAGTGAGATCACTGGTGCTATCGCTTCACGGGTGCGGACGCCGAGCCACTTGCGAAGGGGGATCGTTTCTCCCCCACCCGAAAAGAGCATCGAGTACTGATTCGACGGAAAAAGTCGGCAGTCAGCAGTCTATGGCAGGCAGAGCGTTCTTCCTGCCCGCTGCCCGCTGCCAACTGCCCACTATCTCCCGACAAGCTGACTGGAATCCCGCTCGTTCTCTTCGCAGATGAACTCGAGCAGTTCCGTGTCCGCCTGGAAGACGAGCTCCGCCGCAATCGTCCACGGCTTCGTGTACATCTTCGGGTCGTCGATGGTCATCTCCATGTCGACGTGCCCGAAGTCGCGGCGGCGGTAGCGCTCGGTCAGGCGCAGGGCGGTCGTGGCGGGATACCCTGCCTGATCCAGCCACGTCCGCCCGTTGAAGCCGGCGGAGTCCACCACGAACGTCTCACCGTCCCAGCGGCCGACCGAGAAGCCTTGCCACGCGGGCCAATCGACTTCCCTGGGCAGCGGCCGGCCGTCGGTCAGGATCTGCCGGAAGGTCGTGCGCGATTCGTAGAGGATCACAGTCACGGCCGGCACCTGGAGGATCTTGAACGGGGTGCGCAGCAGCGCCCGCATCGGCAGGCCCGTCGGCAGACAGCGCGCGCTCGGGTCGTCTTTCGATTCGGTCGCGCGTCGCTCGTCGAACACCTTCTTTCCCTCGGGCGTGAACGAGATCGTCTCGCCCCGCTTCAACGCCTGCGACAGGTTGAAAACAGCCCGGGAGGCGAGCCAGATGCCCGAGAGATCCGGCCGGCCGTCGGCCGTCCTCGGCGCCGGCGCGGACAGGTTGGGCTTGCCGTCCGCCGTGCGCGGAATGCCCGGCGTCGGGTGGCCCTGCCACTGCGCCACCGCCGGGAGCGCGAACAGCAGGATCGCGCCGGCCCAGAACACCGCTCTCATCGTCGTCCCACCGTGCAGTCGGACGTGGCGCTGCCATCAGGGCCGGAGGTGCCCGCGAAGACGCAGCGCCCGTCGGGCAACCTGACCGAGAGCGCGTTGACCTGGTTCGAGCCGTTCTTCGCGCGGGCGCCGAGGATGGTGACGCGATCGCCGGCCTTGAGCGACGTCGGCTTCCAGCCTTCGCGGTAGAGCACGTTCGGCGCGCCGCCTTCGACCGCCCAGCTGACGACCTTCCCGGCGTCGTCCACGACGTCAAGATAGAAGTAGGTGTGTGGGTTGGTCCATTCCACTTTCGTGATCGTGCCCGCCAGCGTGACTTGTGTGTCGGCGTCGTACTGAGCGGCGAAGGAATGGTGACCAGCCACTCCCCGCGCCGCCCCAAGCACCAGCACCGCGAACAGTACGGCTGCGGTCCTCATAGGCGCTCCTCAATCGGCGGCGAAGCAGTAGATCAGGCCGGCGCCGCCGGTGCCGCGCAGGTTCTCCGCCGAGCATCCCTTCGACGGGTGGGCCGAGTTCCACGGCGAGCCCGGCTTCCCGAACGTCAACCGGTCGTGATGGCCGAGCATCGCGCTGCCGGTGCTGTCGCTCGTCCAGTTGTTGCACGTCATGTCGGTCGCGCGCCCGTCGGTGGTCGAGCCGGTCAGGATGTCGTGTCGGTTCGGCGCTCCCTGCGAGTTGATCGTCCGTCCCTGCTCGTCGAGCGCGGTGTCGTTGTTGATGTTCGCCTTGTCCGTGTGCAGCTCCGCCACGTTCTGCGCGACGAGCTGGCCCTTCACGTTGTACCAGGGACCGTTGCCGATGCGGTCGCGCGCGTTCACCGCGCCGGTTCCGGTCGTGCTCAGGTACGCGCGCCACATGCGGTTGGGCGCGCTGGTCGCCTTCGCGAGCTGCGTGCAGATCTTGTCGGCGCCGGCCAGGCCGCCGAGATTGCCGGTGCCCGACGTGGCGCTCGACACGAAGAAGCCGGGACGATTCTGCTGTGCGGACGCGGTATCGGAACCCGCTGCGGCGGCGGCGACGGTCAGGCAGAGGAACAAGGCATTCCAGCGCATGTGGGCCTCCTTCACGCGGATTAGAGAGTGTAGTTGAGAATCCAGACCAGGAAGAGTACCACCGGAACGTGGACGACGAACTGCAGCATCGAATAGCCGACGATATCGCGGGCCTTGAGGCCGAGGATGCCGATGAGCGGCAGCATCCAGAACGGATGGATGAGGTTCGCGAGCGCCTCGGTGGCGTTGTAGGTCTGCACCACCCATCCGAGGTGAATCCCCAGCTCCCTGGCGGCGCCCAGCACGTACGGCGCCTCGATGAGCCATTTGCCGCCCGCCGACGGCACGAACAGGCCGAGGAACGCGGAGTAGATCCCGACGAGCACGGGAAACGTGTGGACGTTGGAGATCGCGACGAAGAACTGCGCCATCCGCTCGGCCAGTCCCGACTCGGTCATCATCCGCACCATGCCGGCGTAGAGCGGATACTGGACGAGCACGCCGCCCACCGATGGAACGGCGGCGGCGACGGCCTGGCCGAACGAGCGCGGCCGCCAGTGCAGCAGCATACCGGCCATCAGGAACGTGAAGACGTAATGGTTCAGGTCGAGGAGGATCCCCGCCCCGTTCGCCGCCACGGCGCCCGTCAGGTGGACGGCGCCGAGCCCGCACACCACGAGCGTGAGGATCGGGCTGAACTCCGGCCACTCGCCCGGTGTCTCCGGACGGCCGATATCGTGTGACGGCGCCTGGTAGGCGACGCCCATGTCCGCCATCGTGCGCGCCTGTGCGGCGCGTGGAGCGGAGTAGAAGCAGATCGCCATCGAGACCACGATCAGCACGGCCGCCATGAGCAGGCTTTGCCAGAGCCCGAGCGTGTCGCCGAGCGGAATCACGCCGCTGATACGCTCGATCGAATCAGGGAGCGAGGCGGGCGACGCCATGATCAGCGCCGCCGACGAGGAGAGCCCGAGCGCCCAGACGCTGCCGATGCCCAGGTAGGCGGCCGCGCCGAGCGCGCGGTAGTCGGCGCCGCGCACGCGGTGTGCCACCTCGCGCGCCAGCAGGGCGCTGAAGATCAGGCTGAAGCTCCACGAGATGAGCGAGGCCAGCATGGAGAACAGCCCGACGTAGGCCACCGCGCCCCGGCCGTCGATCGGCACCGCGGCCATGCGCCGGATCACCCGGTACACCGGCGGCGCGGTCGCCACGACGTGGCCGGTGATGATGATCAGCGAGATCTGCATCGTGAAGGCGACCAGGTCCCAGAACCCGGCGCCGAACCACCGCGCCGTCTGCAGCGGCGATCCGCTGGCGGCGGCGCTGGCGGCAAAGACGATGGCCACGGCGATCACCGCGAGCGCGAGCGCGTCGGGGAACCAGCGCTCGAACCAGGCGGAGAGGCGCAGGCCGATGTCGGCCAGCCCGGTGGGCTTCTCTTGGACCCGCTGCATGGGGGATACTTGGAGGCTATTCTTCCATATCAGTTCCCGGACTGTTGATGGCGAACCTCGGATACATCGGTCTCGGCGTGATGGGCGGCCGCATGGCGGCCCGGCTGCTCGACAAGGGCCACGCCGTCACCGGCTACAACCGCACGAAGTCGAAGGCGCAGTGGCTGCTCGACCGCGGCATGCAGTGGGCGGACACGCCGCGCGCGGTCGCGCAGGCCGCGGACGCGATCTTCGTCATGGTCACCGACTCCGCGGCGCTCGCAGCCGTCGCGGACGGCCCTGACGGATTCCTCGCCGGCCTCGGCGCCGGCAAGCTGCTCATCGACATGAGCACGCTGAGTCCCGCGCTGAGCCGCGCCGTTGCCGAGCGCGTGCGCGAGCGCGGCGCCGAGATGCTGGACTCGCCGGTCTCGGGCAGCGTGACGACGCTCGAGCAGGGGAAGCTGTCGATGATGGTCGGCGGAACGAAGGCCGCCTTCGATCGCGCGAAGCCGCTGCTCGAGGACGTCGGGCCGACGGTCACGTACGTGGGCGAGAACGGCAAGGCGGTGTCGATGAAGATCGCCTGTAACCTCAGCCTCGCCGTCCAGATGCTGGCGTTTTCCGAAGGCGTGCTGCTCGCGGAGAAGAGCGGCATCGATCGCAAGACGGCCGTCGAGGTGCTGACCAACAGCGTAATCGCCTCGCCGATGGTGCAGTACCGTGGACCGATGGTGCTCGGGCTGCCCGAGGAGGCCTGGTTCAACGTCACGATGATGCAGAAGGACATGCACCTCGCGCTCGAGATGGGCCGCCGCCTCGAGGTGCCGCTGCCGACGACCGCCGTCACCAACGAGTTCCTGACGGCCGCCCGCGCCGCGGGCCTGGCCGAGAAAGACTTCGCCGCGATATTCCACCTGCTGGCCCGGATGTCAGGAGTCACTGCATGAGCACGGTTGCCAAACCCTCGAAGGCGTCTGCCGCGGGGATCAGCGCCGACGCGCTGATCCGCATGTACCGGCAGATGCTCGCCATTCGCCTCTTCGAGGAGCGCGTCAACGATCTCTACACGCGCGCGCTCATGCCGGGGCTGGCGCACCTCTATATCGGCGAGGAAGCCGTCGCGGTCGGTATCTGCGAGGCGCTGCGAGACGACGACTACATCACCAGCACGCACCGCGGCCACGGGCACTGTCTGGCGAAGGGTGCCGACCCGAAGCTGATGTTCGCGGAGCTGCTCGGCAAGGAAGCCGGCTACTGCAAGGGGAAGGGCGGCTCGATGCACATCGCCGACCCCGCCACCGGCAACCTGGGCGCCAACGCGATTGTCGGCGGCAGCGCGGGCATCGCCACCGGCGCGGCGTTCGCGTCGAAGTACCTCAAGACCGGCCAGGTCACCGTGTGCTTCTTCGGCGAGGGCGCGCTCGGCCAGGGCGTGCTCTACGAGGAGATGAACCTCGCGCAGCTCTGGACGCTGCCCGTGATCTACGCGTGCGAAAACAACATGTACAACGAGTACACGCACTTTTCGGAGACGACGGCGGGCGACATCATCGCGCGTCCGGCGGCCTTCGGGATGGCGGCCGAGATCGTGGACGGCCAGGACGTGCGCGCGGTCTACGCGGCCGCGTCGAAGTACGTCGAGCGCGCGCGGCGCGGCGAAGGCCCGGCGTTCCTCCAGCTCGACACCTACCGCTACCGCGGCCATCACGTCGGCGACATCGCCCGCGAGTACTACCGGCCGAAGACCGAGGAGCAGCACTGGGTCGGACAGCGCGACCCGGTGAAGCTCCATTCCGAGTGGCTGACCTCAGAAGGCATCGCCGACAAGAGCACGCTCGACAGGATCACCGCCGAGCTCACCGCCGACATGGATGCGGCGGTGGAGTTCGCGACCAGCGCCCCCTATCCGGACCCGAGCAAGGTGGACGACGACGTGTATGCCTGAGACAGTGGTAGGGTCGACGCATGCGTCGACCGTCAAAGCGCGAGAGATTGGGTTCGGCGACGCCGTGCGCGAGGCGATCGCCGAGGAAATGCGCCGCGACCCGACCGTGGTCCTCATGGGCGAGGACGTGGCGGAAGCGGGGACGACGTTCAAGGTCCTGAAGGGGCTCGTCGAGGAGTTCGGCACGGAGCGGATCATCGACACGCCGATCTCCGAGCCCGGGTTCACCGGCATCGGCGTCGGCGCGGCGATGACGGGCATGCGGCCGATCATCGACATCATGTTCGGCGACTTCATGTGCCTGATCATGGACCAGGTGGTGAACCAGGCGGCGAAGATCCACTACATGTCGGGCGGCAAGTGGAAGTGCCCGCTCGTCATCCGCGCCACGATGGGCGCGACGCGGCGGTCGGCGGCGCAGCACTCGCAGTCGCTGCACGCGTGGCCGAGCCACATCCCGGGGCTGAAGGTCGTCATCCCCTCGACGCCGGCGGATGCGAAGGGGCTGATGAAGACGGCCATCCGTGACGACAACCCGGTGGTGTTCTTCGAGGACAAGATCAGCTACACGACGGTGAAGGGCCCGGTGCCGGACGAGGACTACGCGATCCCGTTCGGCGTGGCCGACATCAAACGCGCCGGCACCGACATCACGCTCGTCGGCACGAGCAGCATGGTGCAGGTGGCGCTCGGCGCGGCGGCCATGCTCGAGGAGATCGGCGTGAACGCGGAGGTCGTCGATCCGCGGACCACGTGGCCGCTCGACGAGAAGACGCTCGTCGAGTCCGCGAAGAAGACCTCGCGCTGCCTCGTGATCGACGAGGGCTATTTCCGCTACGGCGTCACGGGCGAGATGGCGTCGGTGATTGCCGAGGGCGCGTTCTACGATCTGGACGGCCCGGTGCGCCGCCTCGGAGCGAAGCACGTGCCGATTCCGTTTTCGCCGCCGCTCGAGGACGCGACGGTGCCGACTGAGCGCGACGTCTTCGAGCTCGCCCGGCAGATGTGTAACCGGTAGGGTCGACGCAGGCGTCGACCGTAGACGACGACAGGGTGCGGGCGATGCATGCATCGCCCCTGCCGTAATGGGTGATCCAATGGCGCTGAAGACCTACGGCACGATGGCGGTGGACTGGGAGCAGCGGATCGACTTCGATCGGCTGCGCCGCGAGCGGCTCGCGCGCATCAAGGAGCTGCTGGCGGCCTCCGACATGGGCGCCGTGCTCTGCTTCGACATGAACAACGTCCGCTACATCACGTCCACGCACATCGGGACGTGGGCGCAGGACAAGATCAGCCGCTTCACCCTGCTGCCGCAGCAGGACGAGCCGATCCTGTGGGACTTCGGCTCCGCCGCCCGCCATCACCAGCAGAACTGCCCGTGGCTCGGCGAGCGCTCGCGCGCCGGCATCCCCATGATGCGCGGCGCGATGACGCCGGAGATGGGGCGAGCCGAGGACGTGGCGCAGAAGATCCGCGTCGAGCTCGAGCAGCGCGGCCTGCACCAGGAGCCGCTCGGCGTGGACGTCATCGAGCCGCCGGTGCTGTTCGCGCTGCAGCGCGAGGGCATCACGGTCGTGGACGGCCAGCAGCTGCTCTCCGACGCGCGCGAGATCAAGACCGTGGACGAGATCTCGCTGCTCAACATGTCGGCGATGATGGTGGACGCCGCCTACTACGACCTCTACAAGGCGATGAAGCCCGGGATGCGCGAGAACGAGGCGGTCGCGCTGGTGGCGCAGCGGCTGTACGAGCTGGGCTCCGAGTACGTCGAGGGCGTCAACGCCATCTCCGGCGAGCGCTGCAGCCCGCATCCGCACGTCTTCTCCGACCGCGTGCTGCGGCCCGGCGATCCCGTCTACTACGACATCCTCCACTCCTACATGGGGTACCGGACCTGTTACTACCGCACGTTCGCGATCGGCTCGGCGCCGCGGGCGCTCGTCGACGCCTACAAGCGCTGCCGCGACTATCTCGACGCCTCCATCGAGCTGATTCGTCCGGGCCGGACGACGGCGGAAGTGGCCGCGGTGTGGCCGAAGGCGCAGGAGTTCGGGTTCCCGAGCGAGGAGGCCGCGTTCGCGCTGCAGATGGGGCACGGCATCGGCCTCGCCATCTGGGAGAAGCCGATGATCAGCCGGCTCGTCTCGCTCGACCATCCGCACGAGATCAAGCCGGGCATGGTGTTCGCGCTCGAGACCTTCTGGCCCTCCACCGACGGCTGGAGCGCCGCGCGCATCGAGGAAGAGATCGTCGTCACGCCGACCGGCCACGAGGTGATCACGCGCTTCCCGGCCGAACAGCTGCTCATCGCGGGCGCGCCGTTCGTCACCGTGAGCGGGACGCTGCCGACGCTGCGCGAGACGGAGGCGCCGACGCCGAACCAGCAGGTGGTCGAGATGATTGCCGCCGCCGCGCGCGCCGAAGCCAGGCCGGTCGGAGTGTCATCCTGATGCGTGCCAACAGATGGGGGTTGGATAACGTCAGCCCTGCGACCGTGGAAAAGCGGGCCGCGACAACGGAGCGGCCCGTGATGCCGTTCGAACAGGGGCTCCGGTAATGGCCGTGAGCGTGGTGATGCCGGCGCTGGAGATGGCGCAGGAAACGGGGAAGCTCGTCTCGTGGCTGAAGAAGGAAGGGGAGCACGTCAGGAAAGGCGAGATGCTCCTCGAGATTGAAACCGACAAGGCGGTGGTCGAGGTCGAGGCATTGAGCGACGGCATCCTCGGCGGCGTCACCGCGAAGGAAGGCGACGTCGTCCCCGTCGGCCAGACGATTGCCTGGCTGCTCAAGGAAGGCGAGCAGCCGCCGGCAGCGCCGAGCACGCCGGCGCAGACCGGCCGCCGCACCGACGCGGCCCCTGCTGCTGCGGTCGCCGCTCCGGCGGCCGCGGCCGGCACCGGACGCGGCGCACGCGTGTCGCCCAAGGCGCGCAAGATGGCGCAGGAGCACGGCGTCGACCTGTCGAAGGTCACTGGCTCCGGCCCGGGCGGCGAGATTCTGGCAGACGACATTCTGAACGCTGCCCAGACTTTCCGGCCCGCCCCGGCCACCCCACCCGCCACACACGCCCCAATCTCGTCGATCGCGCGCCTCATGGCGGAGCGGACGACGCAGAGCTGGACGACGGCGCCGCATTTCTTCCTCACGCGCGACGTGGATGCCACCGCGCTGAACGTTGCGCGCGAAACGCTGGTCCCGCACGTGGAGCGGTCGCACGGCGTGAAGGTCACGCACACAGATCTGCTCGTCGCCGCCGTGGCGCGTGCGCTCCGCCGGCAGCCCCGCCTCAACGGGAGCTGGGCCAACGGCACCATTACGCTGAACGAGGACATCAACATCGCGCTGGCGATGGCGTTCGAGTCGGGCACCCTCGACGCCGTGGTGACCGCGGTGATTCCGAAGGCGGACACACTGTCGGTCGGCGACATCGCGAAGCGGCGCATGGAGCTGGCGGAGCGCGCGGAGGCCGGCAGGCTGCAGCCCTCGGACATCTCGGGCGGCACGTTCACCATCAGCAATCTGGGCATGTTCAAGGTGGACGCGTTCACGGCGATCATCGTGCCGCCGCAGGCGGCCATTCTCGCCGTCGGTGCGATCGTGGACCGGGTCGTCGCCGTGAACGGTCAGCCCGCAGTCCGGCCGATGATGAAGCTGACGCTGTCCACGGATCACCGCGTCGCAGACGGTCTGCGGTCCGCGATCTTCATGCACGCGCTCGTCGAAGCGCTCGAATATCCGGATTTCAGCTGATGGAACTCGGACTGAAAGGCCGCGCGGCGGTCGTCACCGGCGGCAGCAAGGGGATCGGCCGCGCGATCGCGCGCGGGCTCGCGCGCGAGGGCGTGGACATCGTCCTCCTCGCCCGCGGCAGGGAGCAGCTCGAGAAGACCGCGGACGAGATCCGCAGGGAGAGCGGCGTGCGTGTGGTCGTCGCGCCCGCGGACATCGGCAGCGCCGACTCGGTCAAGCAGGCGGCGGCCACCGCCACGCGTGAGCTCCCGTCCATCCACGTCATCGTCAACAACGCCGGCGGTCCGATGCGCCGCATGGACCGGCAGATCACGTGGTCGGACGCCGAGTGGCTGGACGACGTGAACCTGAAGCTGATCGGGATGCTGCGCGTGACGCAGGCGTTCCTGCCGGCCGTGCCGAAGGACGGCAGCGGGCGCATCATCAACATCAGCGGCACCGCGTCGCAGCTCGTGTGGGCGCCGGCGCTCACGCACGGCCTGAACAACGCGGCCATGAACCAGGTGACCAGCTACCTCGCGCACGATCTTGCGGGCGACCAGATCACGGTGAACGCGATCATCCCCGGCCTGGTTGGCACCGAGGGGCGCGAGGCGTGGGCCGAGAACATGGCGAAGCAGCAGAACGTGACGAAAGAGGAGTTCCTCACGTCGTTCTGCCGCCGCATGGGGATCCCGTCGGGCCGCTGGGCGACGATGGAGGAGGTGGCGGACCTGGTGACCTTCGTCGCGTCCGATCGCGGCCGCTACATCAATGGCGCGAAGCTGCTGCTCGACGGCGGCCTGACGATTAATCCGCGTCCGGCATAGAGTACGTAGTGTCCGGCTTCAGCCGGACCACACTGAATCATGGCTACACCAACTGCAACCACCGGCATCACGCTCACGGATCCGAAACTGTTCCGCCAGGGCTGCTACGTGGACGGTGCGTGGGTCAGCGCGCGCTCCGGCGCGACGATCCCGGTGGACAACCCGGCGACCGGCGAGGTCCTCGGCGCCGTGCCGAAGCTGAGCGCGGCGGAAACGAACGATACGATTGCCGCCGCCGATCGCGCGCTCGCCGGGTGGCGGAAGAAGACCGCCAAGGAGCGCGCCGCCGTGATGCGCCGCTGGTTCGACCTGATGATGGCGAACCAGGAGGACCTGGCGGTGCTGATGACCACCGAGCAGGGGAAGCCGATCACCGAGTCGCGCGGCGAGGTCGCCTACGCCGCCTCCTTCCTCGAGTGGTTCGGCGAGGAAGCGAAGCGTGTCTACGGCGACACGATTCCCGGCCACCAGCCCGACAAGCGCATCGTCGTCATCAAGCAGCCGATCGGCGTCACTGCATGCATCACGCCGTGGAACTTCCCGCTGGCGATGATCACGCGCAAGGCCGGGCCGGCGATCGCGGCCGGCTGCACCGTGGTGCTGAAGCCCGCGTCGCAGACGCCGTTCTCGGCGCTGGCGCTGGCAGAGCTGGGCGCGCGCGCGGGGCTGCCGAAGGGCGTGTTCAACGTCATCACCGGGCCGGCCTCGGAAGTTGGCGGCGCGCTGACCTCCAGCCCCATCGTGCGCAAGCTGTCGTTCACCGGCTCCACCGAGGTCGGGAGGCTCCTCATGGCGCAGTGCAGCGCGACCGTGAAGAAGGTCTCGCTCGAGCTGGGCGGCAACGCGCCGTTCATCGTCCTCGACGATGCGGATCTCGATGCGGCGGTGGAAGGGGCGATCGCGTCGAAGTACCGGAACACCGGGCAGACGTGCGTCTGCGCGAACCGGCTGCTCGTGCAGGACGGCGTCTACGACGCGTTCGCGGAGAAGCTGGCGGCGGCGGTGAAGAAGCTGAAGCCCGCGCCCGGGCTCACCGCGGATGCGACGCAGGGACCGCTCATCGACGACAAGGCCGTCGCGAAGGTCGAGGAGCACGTGGCCGATGCGCTGCAGAAGGGTGCGCGGCTGGTCACCGGCGGCAGGCGCCATTCGCTCGGCGGGCGCTTCTACGAGCCCACCGTGCTCGCCGACGTGACCCCGGCGATGCTCGTCTCGCGCGAGGAGACGTTCGGTCCGGTCGCGCCGCTCTTCCGGTTCAAGACCGACGAGGAGGCGATCGCGCTGGCCAACGACACCGAGTTCGGCCTTGCGTCGTACTTCTACGGCCGGGACATCGGCCGCGTGTTCCGCATGGCCGAGGCGCTCGAGACCGGCATCGTCGGCATCAACACCGGGATCATCTCGACCGAGGTGGCGCCGTTCGGCGGCATCAAGGAGTCGGGCATCGGCCGCGAAGGCTCGAAGTACGGCATCGAGGACTTCCTCGAGATCAAGTACCTCTGCTTCGGCGGGATCTAGGAGGACGCGGAGGACGCGGAGGACGCGGAGGGTACGGAGGGAACGGGTTCACACGGAGACACGGAGACACGGAGGCACGGAGCGTCTCCGATTCTCCGGAACACTAAGGCGCCCGTCGCCATCGAGTACAAGGACGCTGCTGCTTTCCCAACACCGTGGAATCAGCTTGAAGCAGGGATCCTGTACGGCCTTCACCTGCCGTTGCTTATCAGTATTCCTGAAGTGGCACGGGAAGGTCGGCGAGAACTACTACCGACGGTAATGTCGGCTTCAGCCGGACCGCACTCATTGAGAATCACATTTCGCGCAGCCGGGTGGCGTGCATTCCTGCTGCTTGCGTCACTGATCGCTGCGCTGTTCGTGCTGCCACGCGCGCTGTCGGTGCCGCCGGCGCGTGCTGAAGTCGAAGAGGCGATTCGTGCGGCCTGGGGCCGCGAGGAATGGTCCAGACGCTCGCCGGGCCTGGAGGACGCGGCCGGCGACGAGAAGCGCCGGCTGCAGGAGGAGATCGGGCGCGCCTCCATCGCGATCAGCAACCGCAGGGTCACGGACGTGACGATTCGGCGCAGCCTGGTCGGACCGCCGTTCGCGTATCGCTGGGCCTATTTCGTCGCCGCCAGGATCCAGCCCGGCGGCGACGTCGAGTACTACCGGATCAGCCGCGGCCTCGCCACGCCGACCGGCCGGTTCTGGTGGCGCCTGCGCCTCTTCTGATCGCCTAACGCGCCGGTGGCGCGATGGTCGCCGGGTCCCAGTGCTCCACCGCCTTGCCGTCGCGGATCCGCCACATGTCGAACCACGTCGTCGTGTACTTCGCGCCCGGCTTGCGCGGGTCGTCGTACTCCCGCACGAACGCCACCGTGACGATGTCGCCGCTGGCCGTCACCGCGACGACCGGCGTGCGCCAGCTCTTGCGGTCGGGAATCGGCGTCGGCTTGCGGCTGCCGAAGAACTTCATCACCGCGTCGAGCCCGGTCGGCACGTTCGGGTTGTGCTGGATGTACTCGGGCGCGATCCATTTCGGCGCCTCGCTCCAGTGGTTGGCCTCCAGCAGGTCGCGGACGATGTGCAGGACGACCTGCTTGTTGGCGTGCAGCTGCGGGTCCTTGTCGGTGAAGAGCGATTCCGGATCCGGATGCCGGGTCACGGGAACCTGGGCCATCGCCGGCGCGGCCGCCAGCAGGACGAGCAGGAGCGCGAGTGCGGGCTGTCGTGTCATGGCGCAAATCTTAGCGCTATTCTAGGGACGGTATGCCGAAGCCGACGGCGGCCGGCGTCATCCTCGCGGTGGCGGTCCTGACGGCGGGACTCGTGTTCGGGGTGCTGCAGTGGCGCGCGTCCACCGCCACGATCTCGGCGGGCTTCTGGTTCGACGACTTTCCCTTCGACCTGCCCGCTGACGCGACCGCCAGGCTGGGCGGGCCCCTGACCGACCGCGACATCGACACCATCAGGCGCGTCGCGCGCGCCGAGGTCGAGCAGGCCTTCTCCGGCCTGCGGATCGTCGTCACCGGCGACCGCGACGCGTTCTGGCGCGTGCGCGTGCAGCGCGACCTCCGGCGGGGAGTGAACGGCGGCCGCCTCAGCCGCATTCCCATCTCGGGCGAATCGGTCGCGCTGGGGCCGTTTGGTGGCGCCGGAGCGGTGAATTTCATGGTGGCGGCGCTCGGCGCGGTCGCCTACGCGCCACCAGACGCGTCGCGGCCCGCCATCATCGACGGCATCGGCCGCGGGATCGGACGGGCCGCCGTCCACGAGTTCGGCCACGCGATGGTGAGCGCCAACCACAGCCAGGACGAAGACAGCTACGAGTACCGCAGCGCCGATCGCGCGTCGCAGTATTACGGCGAGCTGCACTGGGCCGGCGCCGGGCCGCTGCTGCAGCGGCGCTTCGGCAAATGAGGGCCCGTATGAGCGATTCCTACGTCGTCGTCTCGACCGTGCAGGGGCAGTTCGCCGAGGAGCAGGTACGCGCGTTCCTGGAAGCGCAGGGGATACCGACCGAGGTGCGCGGCGAGACGCTGCGCGCGACGCACGGGCTCTCGATCGACGGCCTGGGCGCCGTCGAGATCCTCGTGCCGCGGCAGCGCGAGGAGGAAGCCCGCGAGTTGCTGGCTGCAGTGGACCGGGGTGAGTTCAGGCTGCCAGAGGAAACGGAGGAGACGGAGGAAGCGGATTCACACGGAGAAACGGAGTAACGGAGTTTCTTTCTTCAAGAAGAAGAAACCTCCGCGCCTCCGCGCCTCCGTGTGAGCCCGTTCCCTCCGTCACCTCCGCTATCTCACTGTTCGACGATCGTCAGCTGGCTCAGATGATTCGGGAACGGCGTGAACGACGCCGTGCGGCCGAAGCGGTCCTTCGCGGTGACGGTATAGCGCAGCTCGCCGATGGGCGCGTCCATCGGCACCTCCCAGACACCCGTCCACATCTCCACCGGCGCGCGGAGGTACTCCTGCTTCGGGAACGGCACGTTGCCGCGCCACCGCATCGGGATGTCGACCGTCTTGCCGGCGTACTCGATGTGGAGGACCATCTCCGCCGTGTTCTCCACCTCGCCGGTGCCGCCGTCAACCGCGGTCATGCGGAAACCGGCGCGCTGCCCGCGCCGGAAGCGGTTCGTGTTGTAGCAGCGCAGGGGCACGCCTGGGCGCGTGTAGTCGGCCATGTCGCCCCAGATGACGAGCTTGCCCATGCCGTGTCCTGCCTGCGGCTCGGGTGGCGGTGGCGGGGGCGCGGCCTGCCTCCCTTGCCCGGCCGCCACCGAGCCCGCACTCAGGCTGGCGACCACGATCACCAACAGCAACACGATCCGTCTCAGAACCATCACGCCTCCAGTGCCTGCCCGCTGCGGTCTGGCAGAGTGAAGATTAACACTGCCGCGAGCAGGAAGAACGCCGACGTGACGCCGAGCGCCAGGCCGATGCCGATGCCCGGCACGGTGGCGATGGCGCCGATGGTGAACGGGGCGACGGCGCCCGCCATCCGCCCGATGTTGTAGCTCGTGCCCTGCCCGGTGGCGCGCACGGCGGTCGGGAAGAGCTCCGCTATGAAGCTGCCGAACATGCTGAAGTAGCCGTGGCCGAAGTAGCCCAGGACCGGCCCGAGCAGCATCAGGATCAGCGGGCTCCGCGCCATCTGCCCGTAGATGGGGACGAGCACCGCCGCCGACAGCATGAACAGGATGAACGTCCGCCGCCGTCCGAGCCGGTCGGCGATGAAGCCGAACGTGAGGTAGCCGAGATACGCGCCGATCTGCACGGGGATGATCCACCCGAGCGATCCGACCACGCCCATGCCGGCCCCGCCCTGCGCGACCGGGCGCGCGAGGAACGCGGGCAGCCAGAAGAAGATGCCCCAGTAGGCGAACTGCACCGACGCGCCGAGCAGGATGATGAGCAGCGTGCGCGCCAGCAAGGCGCGGCCGAAGATGACCTTGAACGGATTGGCCACGCGTGCCGCCGCCGCGCCGCGCGCCACCCAGGCCTCCGGCTCGCGCACGTTGCGCCGGATCCAGAGCGTGAAGAACGCGGGCAGCACGCCGACGACGAACAGCCAGCGCCAGGCTTCAGGCTTGCCGGTGCCGAGAATGAGCGCGGCCATCAGCGCGGCGGTGATGTAGCCGATGGCCCACCCCGACTGCATGATGCTGATGGCCTTGTTGCGGTGCTGCGGCGGCCACGTCTCGCTGATGAGCACCGCGCCCGACGCCCACTCGCCGCCCATGCCAATGCCGAGCAGCGCGCGCCACAGGAGGAGCTGCAGCACCGACTGCGACGTCGCGGCGCCGAGCGAGGCGACCGAGAAGAAGACGATCGTCGCCATGAGCGCCCGCGCGCGGCCCAGCCGGTCGGCGACGTAGCCGAAGATGACGCCGCCCAGCCCCGACATCACCAGCGTGACCGTGCCGAGCATGCCCGCGGTGGCGTCGTCGAACCCGAAGTAGGTGCGGAGCTGCCCGATGGCCATCGCGTAGAGCATGAAGTCCATGGCGTCGAGCATCCAGCCGAACTTCGCGGCCAGGAGCACGCGCCACTGCTCGGGCGTGATCGTGCGGTACCAGGGGACGGCGGCTGTGGTGACCGTCATGAAAAAAGGGCGCGGTGCCGAGCACCGCGCCCTTCATGTTACGCGAGCGTCCGACTAGAAGTCGTACTTCAGGGCGAACTGCATCACGCGCGGATCGTCCGCGCCGGTGATGCGGCCGAAGTTCGCGGCGCTCAGGTTGGTCACCGGGTTGTTGAGGTTGACCCAGTTGAACGCGTTGAACGCCTCGACGCGCGCCTCGATCCGCTGGTTGTTCGGCAGGCGGAACGCGCGCACGAGCGAGAGATCGACCACCTTGCGCGCCGGCCCGTCATACGCGTTGCGGACCGAGTTGCCGTAGGTGCCGAGCGCCGGCTGCGCGAACGCCGCGCCCCGCAGCCAGTTGTTGATCGTGCCGTTGCCGTAGACGTCGTTCGACACCTGGTTCGCGCGCTGGTTGGTCGCCTGCATGCCCGAGAGCGCCCGGTCGGCGCCCGTGGTGACCGTCAGCGGCGCGCCGGACTGCGCGCGGAGCACGCCCGAGAGCCTCCAGCCGGAGCCCAGCATGCGGGCCGCGGTGCTGGTGAACTCCGGCGTCTCGATGCTCGCCGTCGCGTTGAAGATGTGCTTTCTCCACGCGTCGCAGCGGCCCTTGTCGCGCTCGAACACCGCGTCCACGTCCGCCGGCGGGTTGAGCATCGAGATCGGCGTGGTATAGCCCGTGGCGACGTTCAGCGGCGCCTGCCCCTGGCTGACGAGGCCCTCGCACCGCGACACGGTGTAGTTGGCGCTCGTCGTCAGGCCGCCGGCCGACCGCCGCTGGACCGACAGCAGCAGGCCCTGGTAATCCTGCCGGCCGCGGTCGCTGATGTAGTCGAGGTAGCCGAAGTACCGCCCCAGCGACGGGTTGAGCAGCGTGAGTTCCCGGCGCTGCTCGAGCGACGTCTGGCAGTTGGCGAAGGTCTGCACCGGTCCGCCGGGGAGCCCCGCCGTGCAGGGTGCGGTCACCGTCGCGCCGGCGGAGTTCACGACCGCCGGGTTGGCATCGACGACGCCCCACACGTTCACGAGGTGGTTCCCCATGTAGGTGGTCGAGAACGCCAGGTTGTCGCCGATCTGCTGCTGCCAGGCCACGTTCCAGCTGTGGTTCCGCGTGTTCTTGATGTCGTACGGCACCGTGATGAACAGCGAGGCGAGGGCGGACTCGTAGGGGTAGTTCGAGGTCGAGATCGGGAACGGGTTGGTGCGTCCCACGGCGCCCCACGGGTCGTCCAGCCGTGTGCCGGTCAGGCGCTGCTCGAGGCCGAACGGCGGCGCCGAGCGTGAGTCGAAGAAGAACTGGCCGGTGACGAAGTCGCCGGTCATGCCGTAGCCGGCGCGCAGCGACATGCGGCCGTCGGCCTTCGGATCCCACGAGAAGCCGACGCGCGGCGCGACGTTCGACCACACGGTCTTCATGCCGGTCGTGCCCGGGAAGCCCTCGTCACCCGGGTAGTGCAGCCCGGCCGGCGCCTGCGGGAACACGCGGCTGCGCTCGCCGCGGCGGAAGCGGTCGATGCTGAAGTTGTAGAACGCGCCGTCCTGGCTGTCCTGCGGGAACCAGGGCTCCCACCGCGCGCCGTAGTTCAGCGTCATCGTCGGCGACAGGCGCCAGGTGTCCTGCCCGTAGAGCGCGAAGTACGGCTGGTTGATGTCCTGCCGGAACGGCGTGGCCTGCCGGTACTCGAACACGCGGCCCATCAGGAAGTCCGCCAGCGGCAGGCCGGTCACCGCGCCGTTGAACGAGATGGGGCCCATCGAGCGGACGTTCGACTCGGTCTGCCAGTTGGACAGCGCCACCGCGCCGCCCACGCCGAACTGGTGGCTGCCGCGCACGATCGTCAGGTCGTCCGAGATCGTGTAGGTGTTCGGCTTGTAGAACGAGAACGTCTCGGTGCCGGTGTTGATCGAGAAGGCGCCGGTGATGGTGATGTTCATGTAGTTCGGGATGTAGGTGAACATGTTGATGCCCACATCCCCGGGTCCGAACAGCTCCGCGTGCGTGCGGACGACGCTCGTCCGGTTCACCGCCAGGCGGAGGTTGTTGACCATCGTGTTGCTCATCACCCACGTGTCGCCGAGCACGAACGAGTGCACGGTGTTGTCGCGGCCGCCGAGCGTCGCGGCGAGGATGTTCCCCCCGGAGTTCAGGAAGGCCGGATCCCAGTACGTCTTCGACAGCATGTAGCGGCCGAAAATCGAGTGGTTCTGGTTCATCTGCCAGTCGAGGCGCGCGATCGGCATGTCTTCGGCCGGCTTGGTCGTGCGCGAGTAGGCAATCTGGCCGCAGGGGTCGCTGGTCGTCGGCAGCATCCGCGCGATGCGGACGGCGGCCGGGCTGAATTGCGCCGGGTCGATGCGGTTGTTGGCGAAGCCGAGCGCGGCCGGGAGCGCGAGGTTCCCCTGCGCGCGGCACTGCGCGGAGGCGACGGTGGAGAAGTCGCCGGCCAGCATCTGCGCGGTCGGGATGAACGTGATGATGTCGGCCGGGGTCTGCGTGGAGCGGGTACCCTGATACGCGCCGAAGAAGAAGATGCGGTCGCGGACCAGCGGGCCGCCGAGCACGCCGCCGAACTGGTTGCGCACGAGGCCGTCCGTGTTGCGCTCGCCGGTCTGCCGGTTGATCGAGGCGAACGGGCTGGTCGCGTTGAAGCGGTGGTGGCGCGCGAACTCGAACACGTCGCCGTGGAACACGTTGGTGCCCGCCTTCGTGGCCACGCCCACCGTGCCGCCGGCCTTGTAGCCGTTCTGCGCGTTCTGCGAGCTGGTCTCGACGCGGAACTCCTGCATCGCGTCCGGGAACGGCAGCGGCAGGTTCACGCCGTCATACACGTTGTTGTGCAGCGCGCCGTCCAGCAGGTAGGCGACGCCGAACTGCTGGCCGCCGGCGATGGCGATGCCGCGGCTCTGCGTCAGGCTGCGGCTCGACGGGTTGCCGGTGTCGACCGCGGCGCCGGCGAGGATGATGAGCGACGCGGGATTGCGCCCCTCGAGCGGCAGCGCCTCGACCGCCTCGTTGTCGATGACCTGGCCGATGGCCGGGTTGCGCGTCTCGACGAGCGGCGCCGCGGCTTCGACCGAGATGGTTTCCGCGAGCTGGCCGAGCGACAGCGTCACCGGAATGACCGGGTTGCTGCCGACCTGCAGGACGATGCCCGTCTGCGCGAAGCTGCGGAATCCGGACAGGGACGCTTCCAGGCGGTATGGGCCGATCGGCAGGTTC
The DNA here is from genome assembly GCA_016871375.1 of Acidimicrobiia bacterium. Classification (GTDB taxonomy): domain Bacteria; phylum Acidobacteriota; class Vicinamibacteria; order Vicinamibacterales; family UBA2999; genus VFYY01. The sequence goes on along the minus strand of VFYY01000048.1, from coordinate 5,955 downwards.
AGCAGCGCGAATGAACCATTGCCCTCGGTGACGACTTCACGGCGGAAGCCGGTGTCGGTCTGGATGGCGGTAACCGTGACGCCCGGCAGAATGCCGCCGCTCTCGTCGACGACGGTGCCGTTTATTTGTGCAGTGGCCTGGGCCCAGGCCACGCTGGTCGAAACAACAAGGATCAGCAGAACGCGCAACATCAACCCTACCGGGTGATACATGGCTCCTCCCCGAAAGTACCGTTGCCGCCGAAGCACCGACGAGTGCGACGTGCCGCTGATTATATATGCCGGGGGCCGGACGGCCCCCGGCGGCGCCCAGGACGGGGCTAGAACTGGTACTTCAGCGCGAACTGCATGATGCGCGGGTCGTCCGCCGTCAGGATGCGTCCGAACGTCGCGCTGCTGAAGTTCGTCACCGGGTTGCCCCATCGGAACCAGTTGAACGCGTTGAACGCCTCGACGCGTGCTTCGATGCGATGGGTGTCCATGAAACGGAAGGACCGCACGAGTGAGAGGTCGACGACGCGCTTGCCCGGACCTTCGTAGGCGTTACGGCCGGCGTTCCCGTGGGTGCCCAGCGCCGGCTGCGCGAACGCCGCCGGACTGAACCAGTTGTTCAGCGACCGGTCGCCGAACGGGTCGTCGCGCACCTGGTTCGGACGCTGGTTCTGCATGCCGGTCAGCGCCCGGTCGGCCCCGGTCGTGATGTTCAGCGCGCTTCCCGACTGCGCGCGGAAGATTCCTGACAGCCGCCATCCGGACGCGAGCATGCGCGCGGCGGCATTGGAGAACTGCGGCGCTTCGACGCTGGCCGTGAGGTTGAAGATGTGCGTCGGCGAATTGCTGCACGGGCCTTCATCCGCGTCGAACAGCGCGTCCGCGTTGGCCGGTGGATTGATGAGCGAGACCGGCCGCATGTAGCCCGTGCCCACGTTCAGGGGACCGCCGCCCTGGCTGATCAGGCCCCGGCACTCCGACAGCGTGTAGTTGACGTTGGTGGTGAGCCCGTTCGCCGACCGCCGCTGGAAGGAGAGCAGCAGCCCGTTGTAGCGCTGCCAGCCGTAATCGGTGACCCAGTCGAGGTACCCGATGTACTGCCCGACCGCTGGATTGGCCTGCGTGATCTCCCTGCGCACGTCGATTGGCGCCGCGGAACAGTTCGGGTACGTCTGGGTGCCGCCTGGCGCGGCCGGGTTCCGCAGCGTGCACGGGCTCGTCGGTGACGCAAGGCCGGCGGGAAGGACGCCCGGATTCCCCGTCACATCGCCCCAGACGTTGGTCAAGTAGTTCCCGAGATAGCTCGCCGACACGCCGATGTCGTCGCCGAACTGCTGCTGCACGCCAAGATTCCAGCTGTGCACGCGCGTGGTCTCGAGGTCGTACGGCACCGAGAGGAGCAGGGCGTACGGGGGGAACTCGCGGACGCCACCGGCCGGGAGCGGGTACGGGTTCACTCTGCCGGCGGCGCGGAACGGATCGTCCAGGGACCGCGGCCCGAGGTTGATCAGGCGCTGCTCCAGGCCGAACGGCGGCGCCTGCGCGGCGTCGAAATAGAACTCGCCGGCGACGAAGTTGCTGTTCATGCCGTATCCGGCCCGCACCGACGTGCGACCGTTGCCCTTCGGGTCCCAGGAGACGCCCACGCGCGGCTGCAGATTCAGCCACTCGGCGTACATCCCCGCCTTGGTCGGGAACCCCTCGTCGCCGGGATAGGACAAGCCGGGAGGCGCCTGCGGGTAGGTCGTGCTCCGCCGGCCGGCCTGGAACCGGTTGATGTCGAAGTTATAGATCTGGCTCTGCTGGTGCTGCTGCGGGAACCACGGTTCCCACCGCAGACCGTAGTTCATCGTCACCTGGGGCGACAGGCGCCACGTGTCCTGCGCGTAGAGCCCGACATACTTCTGCTTGATGTCCAGCGTGAACGGCGTGGACTGGCGGAACTCGAAGACGCTGCCGAGCATGAAATCGGCGAGGGGCAGGCCGGTCGCGCTGCCGTTGAAGCTGAAGGCGCCGGGCGACCGGACGTTGGAGTTGGTCTTCCAGTCCGAGAAGCTCACCGACGCGCCGAATCCCCACTGGTGGTCCCCGCGGACCATCGTGAGGTCATCGGAGATGGCGTACGTATTCGGCCGGTACCACGAGTCGGTTTCCGTCCCCGTGTTGATCGAGAAGCTGCCGGTCACGCTGACGAGCATGTAGTTCGGAATGAAGGAGTTGATGTTGACGCCCACGTCCTGAGGGCCAAACATGTCCGCGTGCGTCCTGTGAACGTTCGTGCGGTTGGCGGTGAAACGGATGTTGTTGACGACCGTGTTGCTCAACACCATCGTGTCGCCAATCGCCAGCGACTGCGAGTCGCTGTCGCGGCCCCCGGCGCCCGCCCCCGCCGCGGACAGAATGGTGTCGCTGTTCAGCAGCGCCGGGTCCCAGAACGTGGTCGTCAGCATGTAGCGCCCGAACACCGAATGGTTCTGATTGACCTGCCAGTCGACCCGGCCGATCGACTGGGACTCGCGCGGCAGGGTCTTCCGCGAATACGAGATCTGGCCGCACGGGTCGGTGGTCGTCGGCAGCCGGCGCGCGATGTTGACCGCCGCCGGGCTGAACAGCGCGGGGTTGACGCGGTTGCCGGCAAAAGGCGCGGGCAGGTTCAGGTTCCCCTGCGCCCGGCAGCTCGCCGAGGCCACCTGTGTGAAGTCGCCCGCCAGCATCGCCGGCGTCGGGATGAATGTGACGATGTCGGCCGGTGTCTGCGTCGCGCGCGTCCCCTGATAGGCCCCGAAGAAGAAGATCCGGTCCGTCGCAATCGGACCGCCCAGCGTGCCGCCGAACTGATTGCGCACGAGGCCGTCCGTGCGGCGCTCGCCGGTCGCGCGATCCACGGCGGCAAACGGGCTCGTGGCGTTGAAGCGGTGGTGGCGCGCGAACTCGAACAGATCGCCGTGGAGCAGGTTCGTGCCGGCCTTGGTCACCAGGCTCACCGTGCCGCCGCCCTGCCGGCCGTTGGCCGCGTTCTGCGAGCTGGTCTCGACGCGGAACTCCTGCAGCGCGTCGGGAAATGGCAGCGGCAGGTTGAGGCCGTCCAGCACGTTGTTGTGACTGGCGCCGTCGAGCAGATAGGCCACGCCGAAGGGCTGGCCGCCCGTGATCGAGATCCCGCGGCTCGTCGTCATGCTGCGGCTCGAGGGCGCGCCGGTATCGGCCGCGGCGCCCGCCATCACGACCAGCATCACGGGATTGCGGCCCTCGAGCGGCAGCGCCTCGATGCGCTCGTTCTCGATGACCTGGCCGATGGCGGGGCTCCGCGTCTCCACGAGGGGCGCCGCCGCTTCGACCGACACCGTCTCGGCGAGCTCGCCGAGCTGCAGCGCCACCGGGATCACCGGGTTGCTCCCCACCTGAAGGACGATGCCAGTCTGCACGTAGCTGCGGAAGCCGCTGAGCGACACCTCGAGGCGGTACGGGCCGATCGGGAGGGCCGTCAACGTGAACGAACCGTCGGCCTCGGTCACGACCTCACGCCGCAGACCGGTGTCGACCTGAGTGGCGGTGACGGTGGCGCCGGGCAGGACGCCGCCGCTGCTATCGGCCACCGTCCCGTTGATCTGGGCCGTGCTCTGGGCCAGGACCGTGGCCGTCGAGAGGAGAAGGATCGCCAAGGTGCGAAACGACAGACCGACTGCAAGAGACATTGCGTCCTCCCATGAACAGGGTTGCCGCCGACGCCGCAGATGGGGTCCCGCCGAGGGTTCTTGACAGGTTTTCCGCTAGTGTGGCGCTTATAACACGTTTGCGGGAGCGTTGACAGTGCCTCGCGGCGACAGTACAGTTCGGTCGGGCCGCCGCCACGGTGTCTCTGGAGGGTGTCAATTTGTTGCTGAAGAAGGCCCGCGTGCCACTGCTGGTGCTGCTTGGGGCGCTCGTCACCTGCCCGGCGTTCGCGCAGACCGATCACATATCCGGCAGCTGGCGCCCGCTGCCGCGCAACCAGGACGGCAGCGGCATGATTGGCGATCTCGCCGGCGTGCCCGTGAGCCCCGCCGGACGCTGGAAGGCCGAGAGCTGGTCGCCGGACGAGTTCGACAGCTCCGAGTGGATCTGCCGGCCGCACGCCTGGGACTACTCGCTCGAGGGGCCGCTCTCCGCGCTGCGGTTGTGGGCCGACGTCGATCAGGCGACGCAGGAGATCATCGCCTACCGCGGCCACATCAATCAGGCGGAGCAGGAGACGGTCATCTGGATGGACGGCCGTCCGCATCCGCCGGCCAGCGCGCCGCATACCTGGAGCGGCTTCTCCACCGGTGAGTGGGAGGGCGACACGCTCGTCGTGACGACGACGCACCTGAAGGAGACCTACCTTCGCCGGTGGGGCATCCAGCGCAGCGACCGCGCCGTCGTCCGCAACCGGTGGAAGCGGATGGGCGACTTCCTGCAGGCGACCTCGATCCTCTACGATCCGGTGTTCATGGCGGAGCCGTACATTCGCACGACGATGATGTGGGTGGACGATCCCAACGTCGCGCTGGAGCCCTACCCGTGCGAGGAAGCGACGGAGGTCGCCGTGCCGCGCGGCACCGTGCCGCACTTCCTGCCGGGACAGAGCATTCTGCCGAGCTGGAATCCGCAGTGGTCCGATGCGTTCGGCACGCCGTTCGAGGCGCGCAGCGGCGGACCGGAGACGCAGTATCCCGAGTACATCGCGAAGATGAAGAAGATGCCGAAGCCGCCGACCCCGGCGCCGGCGCGAAGTGGAGGCGGCCGATGAAGATCAACGGTGCGCAGGTGCGCCGGTGCGCGGGTGCGCTGGTGCTGATCGCCGCGGCCGTGGTGCTTGCGAGCCCCCGTGTCGAAACCCAGGGCGCGCAAGCGAAGCGGCCGTGGCCGCCGGTTCTCTCGGCCCCCGCGCCCGGCGAAGTGGAAGTCGCGCACGTCCGCGGCGACATCCACATGATCACCGGCGGCGGCGGCAACGTCACCGTGCAGGCCGGCGAGGAAGGCGTGCTGCTCGTCGACACGGGCACCGCGGCGATGGCGGAGAAGGTCTGGGCGGCGGTCCAGTCGATCTCCAAGAAGCCGATGCGTTACATCATCAACACGACCGAGCAGCCGGAACACGCCGGCGGCAATGCCGTGATTGCCCCGCGCGGCGCGATCGTGCCGCTCCGCGGCCGCAACTACACCGCGGGCCCGATGGGCAGCATCGAGTACAACAAGGCGTCGGTGATCGCGCACCTGAACGTGCTGCACCGCATGTCGGCGCCCACGGGGCAGACCGCGATGTACCCGACGATGGCCTGGCCCGACAACAGCTACTCGACGGCGGTGAAGCGCTTCTACTTCAACCACGAAGCGGTGGTCGTCACCCACCTGCCGGGCAACACCGACGGCAACAGCGTCGTCATGTTCCGCAATTCCGACGTGATCAGCGTCGGCGATCTGCTCGACCTGTCCGGGTACCCGCTCATCGATCTCAAGGCGGGCGGCAGCATCCAGTCGCTGGTGACGACCCTCAACCGCCTCATCGAGATGGCGGTGCCGGAAGCGCACGCGGCCGGCGGGACGCTGATCGTGCCCGGTCACGGCCGCATCGCGGATCACGCGGAGGTCGCCTACTACCGCGACATGGTCACCATCGTCCGCGACCGCATCCAGGACGGCATCAAGAAGAAGATGACGCTCGAGCAGATCAAGGCGTCGCGGCCGACGCGCGAGTACGACCCGCGCTACGGGCGCACCACCGGATTCACCACGGACATGTTCGTCGAGGCGGCGTATCGCAGTCTCGTGGCCGCAGGAACCAACTAACCATGAGGGCAAAGGTCAAAGGTCAAGGGTCAACGGTTGTGCTTCTCGCGGTTGTCGCCGTGGCCGCGTCGGCCATCGTCCACGCGCAGGCGCCCGCCTCCGCACAAGGCTCCGGCGTGGCAGGCCCCGCGCAGGGCGGACGCGGGGGCCGCGGCGG
>VFYY01000047.1 GCA_016871375.1 Acidimicrobiia bacterium | reverse complement strand
AGGGCCGCCACGACGGCCCATTTGTGATTGCTGATTCGTGATTTGTGATTCGAAATCGCAAATCGCGACCCGCAAATCGCAACTCTTTTCATGATCTCGTCCTCTATCGCGCGATCGTAAACACGTACGCCGCGCCCGCTTCATCGGCGGAGTTGTCGTTCGGACCGCCCTTGGCCGCGCTGTCTTCGGCGCGCGCGCCGGCGACCATGAGGGTGCCGTCGCGGTTGAGCGAGACGGAGCTGCCGAACTCGTCGAACGCGTCCGTGTTCGCGCCCTTCACGTACGCCAGCTGCGCCCAGTTCGTGCCGGTGCGGCGGAACACGTAGACCGCACCGGCTTCGATCGCCGAGTTGTCCGCCTGGTTGCCGTTGATGCCCTTCGCGTTGCTGTCCTCGAGCTGCGCCGAGGCGGCGACCGTGTTGCCGTCGCCGCTGATCGCCAGCCGCGAGCCGAACCAGTCGTTGGCGCCCGTGTTGGACGGCTTCACGAACGCCTGCTGCGTCCACGTCGTGCCGCTGCGGACGAAGACGTAGGCGGCGCCCGTGGACGTGTCGGCCTTGACGTCCTCCGTGCAGTTCACCGTCGGGTTGACGCCGGTGGCCATGCAGTCCTCGTCGAGCGAGCCCGCCAACAGCGTGTTGCCGTCGTCGCTGAGGGCGACGGCGGCGCCGAACGAGTCGTTCTGGTCCACGTTGTTCGGCTTGATGTACGCCTGCTGCGTCCAGTTCGCACCCGTGCGCGTCAGGATGTAGACGGCGCCCGAGCCCGTGCGCCCGCGCGCCTGCGGCCCGTTGATCTCGCGCGACCCGCCCGCCTCGTCGAAGCCGCCGACCGCCAGCGTGTTGCCGTCGGCGCTCAGGCTGACGCCGTAGCCGAACTGCATGCCGCCCGCCGTGTTCGACGCCTTCAGGTAGGCCTGCTGCGCCCACGTGCTGCCGCCGCGCGTGAAGATGTAGACCGCGCCGGCCGACTGCATCGAGTTGTCCGCCTGGTTGCCGTTGACGCCGGTGGCGTTGCTGTCTTCGGCGTTGGCGCCCACCGCGATGGTGTTGCCGTCGTCGCTGAGGGCGAGCGAGAAGCCGAACTGGTCGCCGTCACCGAAGTTGTCGCCCTCGCCGGCCTCGCCGGTGTTCGACGCCTTGATGTAGGCCTGCTGCGTCCAGCGGCCGTTGGCGCGCGTGAACACGTAGACGGCGCCCGCCTGCGGGATCGACGTGTCCTTCGGGTCGCCGTTGATCCCCTTGGTCGCGCTCGACTCGAAGAAGGCGGAGACCGCCAGCGTATTGCCGTCGGCGCTGAGCGCCACCACGTGGCCGAACTCGGCGCTCATCTGCGTGTGGGCGGGCTTGATGTAGGCCTGCTGCGTCCAGTTGTCGCCGTTGCGGGTGTACACGTAGACGGCGCCGGCGTTGTAGCTCGAGTTGTCGTTCTGGTTGCCGTTGATGCCGCTGGCGTTGCTGGCCTCGTGGGGCGCGCCGATGGCGATCGTGTTGCCGTCGCCGCTGATGGACACCGAGTCGCCCAGCAGCGTACCGCCGTTCCCGAAATGATCCGCCGCGTTGGCATTCGATGCCTTGAGGTACGCCGCCTGGCGCACGGCGGGAACCTGCGCCAGCAGAGACGTAACCAGCCCGGCCATGACGACCGACACCCACACAACCGCTCGTTTCATCGGATCTCCAAGAGTTGGAATTCTAGATGAGTCCGGCGGGTCCGCCTTCGACGGGACCCGCCCTACGTGCGTAGGCCGGGTTCCGCAGCGCGCGTCGGCCAGGCGCTGCGGACCCGGCGTGACATCGCCTTAGGGATTGCCGCGGCCGCCGCCGGGGGCCGCCGGCGCCGGCGCGCCCGCCGGCTGCCCGTAGTTGGCCGTGCGGAAGATTTCCTTGCCCGAGTCGGTCATCACGATGTTCGCGCGCTCGGTCAGGTTCAGGTACGGCGCGCCGCTCTTGGCCTGGCGCCCGGTGAGCGTGATCTTCTCGCCGGCCTTCATCGTGGACCGCGTCCACCCGAACTGCCGCTGCAGCTGCTGCGGCCCGCCGAGCTCGGCCTGCCACCGCGTCTTCTTCCCGTCCTGCTCCACGTCGAACACGACGATGGCGTGCGGGTTGATCATCTGCAGTTCCACGATCGCGCCGGTGACCGTGACGACGTCTTCGTTATAGCGGTCCGCATCGCCGTGATGCGCCAGCGCCGCGCCCGACAGCGCGAGAATGCCGACGGCGGCAGTGACCCCTGACAACCAGATCTTTTTCATGACGACCTTCTCCTAAGACTGCGCAACGCAGAGCGTGCCGGATGACGGTACCGTCTCATCAAAACGGCGCTCTGTCAATTCTGTCTGAGCGTTCAGACTCCCGTCAGAATCGCGTCATGTCCACCTGTCATTTCCAGGCCACGCGAAGCGGCTTGCCGACGAGCATCGCCGGGTTCGCGCCCTTGCGCGGCCGGTACTTCTGCGCGCCGCCGTTGTCCACTTCGGCGACGTAGACGTTGCCGTCCGTGTCGACCGAGATGTCGTGGACGCCCCAGAAGCCGCCGGGGAAATCGCCCCACGTGCCCCAGGCATACATGAAGCGGCCGTCCAGGTCCCACTTGATCAGCTTGCTGGTGCCGCGGTCGGCGCCCCAGACGTAGCCGTCGTAGATGTGGAACATGTGCAGGTCGGCGGGCTCGCTGCCGATCGACCACTCGAACAGGTACTTGCCGTTCTCGTCGAACACCTGGATGCGGTTGTTCTGGCGGTCGTTGACGTATACCCGGCGTGTCTTCGGGTCCACCGCGATGCCGTGGACGTTGTTGAAGTAGCCCGGCCGGGTCTCAGGCTTCGCGCCCTGACCGGCGTTGGTCCCGCGCTGCCCCCAGTCGAGCAGGAACTTGCCGTCCTTGTCGAACTTCGCCACGCGCGTGCCGTTGTAGCCGTCCGACACCACGAAGCTGCCGTCCGGGAACCAGTCCATGAACGCCGGCCGGTTGAAGTGCGTGCCGTCCGCGCCCGGGACGCCCAGCGTGCCGATCGTCTGCAGCTTCGTCTTGCCGTCGTTGGTGAAGACGTGGATGGCGTGCTTGTGGTCGTCCACGATCCAGACGCGCTTCTGCGGATCGTAGGGGCTGATGGCGACCTGGTGCGGCCGCTGCAGCATCGAGTCCCACTGCCGCCAGTTCTCCTCGATCAGGTTGCCCTGCCCGTCGAAGACCATGATGTTGTGCTCCCAGCGGGCGTCCACGCCCATCCGGTTGCGCTGCTCCCACAGCTTCATGCCTTCCTCGGCGCTCTGGCCGGTGCCGCCGTTGGCGGGCGGGCTGGCGGCCGTCGCGTCGCGCCACGGCAGGCGGCCGATCGGGAAGGAGATGCTCGGCGCGATGTCGCGCAGCTGGCGCGCCATCGGCCGCGGGATGTTGGGCAGCTCGCCGCGCTGCAGCACGAACACGCGGTTCGGGCTCTCCGCGAACACGCTCTGCCCGGCGCCGAACGTCCAGCCCTCATGGCCCGGGATCGTCGAGAGATCCTTCGGCCAGCTCGCGTCCACCTCGTACGCGCCGAACACGTCCTGGCCGCCCTTCTCGCTGGCGACGGCGGCAAAGCGCTGGCCGGCGCCGTTCTGGGCGAGCACGGGAAGGTTGCCGTCGAGCACCGAGAGCAGAGCGGCGCCCGCCGCCATCCCGACTGCTAGGGTCGTTATGCGTCCACGCATGTGTGTCGTCTCCATATACGGGCGACGCAGGCGTCGCCCCTACCTATCATTTCCATGCGGCGTAAACAGGCCGTCCCACGAGGTATGCCGGGTTCGCGCCCTGGCGCGGCCGGAACTTCTGCACGCGGCCGCCGCCGACTTCGGCCACGTACAGGTTGCCTTCCTGATCGACGCTCGCCCCGTGCATGTTGAAGAACGCGCCGGGGAAGTCCCCGACCACGCCCCACGAGTAGAGCAGCTTCCCGTTGAAGTCCCACTTCGCAATCTTGCCGATGACATCCGTGAATCCCCACACGCCCGACCGATCCGCCGGCACGATGAGGAACTGCAGGTTGGTCGCCTGTCCGACCGGCCACTGGTCGACCGGCTTGCCGCTGTCGCCGTCCAGCACCTGCACGCGATCGTTCGACCGGTCGCTGACGTAGACGCGGCGCGTCTGCGGATCGACGGCGATGCCGTGCACGGTGTTGAAGTAGCCGAGCCGCGTTTCCCGTCCGCCCGGCATGCCCGGCTCGCCCGTGCTCCACAGGAACGTGCCGTCGCGATCGAACTTCGCCACCCGGCTGCCGTTGTAGCCGTCGGCCACGACGAAGCTGCCGTCGGCGAACCACGACATGAAGGTCGGCCGGTTGAAATGCGCGGCGTCGGCGCCTTTCTGCCCGGGCGTCCCGATTGTCTGCAGCAGTTGCCTGCCGTCGGGGCTGAACTTGAACAGCGCGTGACTGTGATCGTCGACGATCCAGACGTGCTTCTGCGCATCGTACGGGCTGACGTAGACCGCGTGCGGACGCCTCATCATCTTGTCCCACTGCGTCCACTGCTCGACGATGTCGCCGGCGGCGTTGAAGACGACGATGGTGTGCTCCCACCGGGCGTCGATGCCCATGCGGCCCTGCCACGCCTGCTTCGGGTCGTCCGGATCGGCGCCCGGGCCGCCCGCGCCGGGCGGGCTCGAGGCCGGCCCCTGCGACGCGTTGCGGAACGGCGCCTGGCCCACGGGGAAGGAGAGGCTCGGGCCGATCTCCGGAATCGCGCGCGCGTTCGGCCGCTGCATCGCCGGCAGCTCGCCTCGCTGGACCATGAAGACGCGGTTCGGGCTCTCGGCGAAGACGCCCTGGACCGATCCCCACGTCCAGTTCTCGTGCCCCGGCAGCGCCGACAGCGGCTTCGGCCAGTTGGCCACGACGTCGTACGGCCCGGTAATGTCCAGTCCGCCCTTTTCGGTGGCGACGGCGCCGAAGCCCGGCGCCTGACCCTGCAGTCGCGGAGACAGCACGGCCAGCGCGAAGCCGGTGGCCAGCGTCAGCCCAAGCGTCAACAAGCGGGTTGGCGTGCGCATCGATCGCCTCCACGGGCCACGGAGTCACGGAGACACAGAGGAAAGCACGGTCCTCCGAGACTCTGTGTCTCTGTGGCTCGTTTCGTTTGAAAAACCGGCCTAGTCTAGCGTACGTGGGATAATCGCACCCGTCCCGGAGATCCGTTATGCGCAGGTATTTTTTCGCGGTTCTGTTCATGTCCCTGGCCGCAGTCGTGGTAGGGGCGAGGCAGGCCTCGCCCGTCCAGGCGCCGCAGCAGGGCGACGCCGCCCAGCAGCCCGCGGTGACGTTCCGGACGGAGACCAACTTCGTCGAGGTCCACGCCATCGTGACGGACCAGACCGGCGCCTTCGTGCGCGGCCTGACGAGGGACGATTTCGAGGTCTACGAGGACGGCCGGCTCCAGTCGCCGACGGTGTTCTCGTTCGTGGACCTGCCGATCGAGCGCCCGTTCACGCCCGTGAACGCGTCGGCGCCGATCGATCCGGACGTCCGGGAGACCCGGCGGACGTTCGACGGCCGGATTTACGTGCTGGTGCTCGACGACCTGCATACGAACGTGACCCGCAGCCAGCACGTACGCGACGTCGCCCAGCGGTTCATCCAGCAGTACCTGGGCGTGGACGACCTCGCGGCCGTGGTCTACACGAGCGGCCGGCAGGAGTCGGGGCAGGAGCTGACGAACAACCGCCGGCTGCTGCTGGCGGCGATCGACCGCTTCCAGGGACAGAAGCTGCCGTCGGCGGGCGCGGAAAAACTCGCGGTCCACCTGCGCGACGCGGCCAACCAGGACGCGATGCGCCAGGAAGGCGACCCGGTGGGGAGGACCCCCGAGGGGCGGCAGCGCGCGGAGAGCACGCGCGACCCCTACGATCAGCAGCGCGCGTTCAACGTGCGCCGCGCGCTCGACACGATCGAGACCACGTCCGGATGGCTCGCCGACGTGCAGGGCCGCCGCAAGGCGCTGCTGTTTTTCAGCGAAGGGTTCGACTACGACGTCTACCAGCCGTTCCAGCTGGCGCGCGAGTCGTCCGGCGTGCTGCAGGAGGCGCAGGAAGCGTTCTCGGCCGCGCAGCGCGCGAACGTGAACGTGTACGGCATCGACCCGCGCGGGCTCAACGGGCTGGGCGAGATGATTCAGATCAGCTCGCGCTCCGACTACCCGCAGCTCGACTTCGGCACGTTCCGCGGCCAGTTCCGCGAGCTGCTCCTGTCGCAGGAGAGCCTGATCTCGCTCGCCGACGAGACGGGCGGGCTCGCCATCGTCAACGCCAACGACGTGGCCGGCGGACTCGGGCGCATCGTGCTCGACAACAGCCGCTACTACCTGCTCGGGTACTACAGCGACTCCACCCGCTGGTCGCGCAACCGCTTCATGCGGATCGAGGTGAAGGTGAAGCGGCCGAACCTGGAGGTGCGCGCGCGACGCGGGTTCCTGCCGCCGGATCCCCGGGCGGCGGCCCGGGCGCGCGAGGCCGACGTGAAAGCGGGGACGACGCCGGCGCTCAAGGCGGCGCTCAGCAAGCCGGTCCCCGTGGGCGACCTGCCGATGCGCGTGTTCGCGACCCCGTTCAAGGGGACCGGCGACAACGCGTCGGTGCAGATTGCGGTGGAGATCGACGGCTCCGCGCTGCGCTTCACCGAGAGCGGCGGCCGCTTCAACGAGTCGCTCGAGGTGTCCATCGTCGCGGCCGATCAGCGGGCGCGCGTCCAGGGCACCGAGCGGCAGACGTTCGACCTGCGGCTGATGCCGGAGACGCGCGAGCGCGTGTCCCGCACCGGCGTCAGGCTGCTGTCGCGCCTCGAGCTGCCGCCCGGCCGGTATCAGCTGCACGTCGGCGCGCACGAGAGCACGGGCGGCGCCATCGGCACGGTGCCCTTCGACGTCGAAGTGCCCGACTACTCCAGGCTGAACTTCGCGATCACCGGCCTGGCGCTGACGACGACGAGCGCGGGCGCGATTGTGACGGCGAACCCGGACCCGGATTACCCGGGCGACCTGAAGACCGCGCCGACGGCGACGCGGGTGTTCTCGCGCAGCGACGTCCTGAGCTACTACGCGGAGGTCTACGAGTCGGCGTCGAAGGCGCCGCACGCGGTGGAGTTCACGACCGAGGTGCAGAATGCGCGCGACGGCCGCACGGCGTTCGAGTCGGGCGGCCGCACGGTGGTGCAGGCGTCGAACCGCCCGCAGACCTTCGGGTTCACCACGGACCTGCCGCTGAAGGATCTGGCACCCGGCATGTACCTGCTGCGCGTGGACGCGACGTCCACCGCCGGCGGCCAGACCGCGCGCAAGGACGTCCTCTTCGAGATCCGCTGATGCCCGCGTACTGGGTGGCGCACGCCAGGATCGACGACCCGGTCGAGTACAAGAAGTACACGGACCTCGTGCCGGAGATCGTGAAGAAGCACGGTGGCCGGGTGCTCGCGCGCGGCGGGCGCTACAAGATCAACGAAGGCCCATCCGAGTTCCACCGCCTTCACCGCCACATCGTCATCGAGTTTCCGACCTTCGAGGACGCGGTCGCGTGCTTCGAGTCGCCGGAATACCAGAAGGCGGCCGAGTTCCGGCGCCGGAACGGCGTCGGGGACGTGGAGAACGTCATTGTCGACGGCGGTGACGCAACCCCGCGCTGAGTCGCGGCGCGCGCTGGCGTCGGCGCTCGGCGTCCTGGCCGTCTCGGGCCTCGTGTTCATCGCCGGCTTCGCGCTCCCGTACCTGACGCTCGACCAGGAGCGGTTCGCCGGCTTCTGGCCGATCCGCGGCTGGCTGCTGGTCCACATCGCGGCCGGCATCGGCGCGCTGCTGAGCGGTCCGCTCCAGTTGTGGTGGGGGCTGACCGATCGGAGGATGGAGACGCATCGCAAGCTGGGGATCGCGTACGTCGCCTGCGTGGCGATCGGCGCGGTGAGCGGCATCCCGCTCGCCATCTATACCGAGCGCGGCGTGATCTCCTCGGTGGCGCTGCTGGGGCTGGTTCTCGCGTGGGCGCTCACGACCGGGATGGCGTTCCTCGCCATCCGGCGGCACCTCCACGAGCAGCACAAGGAGTGGATGATCCGCAGCTACGTGGTGACGTTTGCCTTCGTCACCGCGCGCATCGGCGTCGGGGTGTTTTCGGTCGGCCTGGGCGCTCCCCCCGGCACCGCGGATTTCAACACCGCGTTCGCAATCGCCCTCTGGCTGTCGTGGACCGTGCCGCTGCTCGTGACCGAAGTGATCCTGCAGGGCCGGAAGATCCTCGCCGTCCGCGCGTAGTCGGACATCGAACACGAGCCCTCGCCTCGCGGCCGATCCATCCGTGCATGGTCGCGGCACGATGAGCGCTGCCGCGCTCATCGTGTATCGCTCAACCGTCGAACCGCACCCGCCGCTATCGTGCGTCGTGTCCGGCTTCAGCCGGACCACGCTGTGGCTTCCGCCTTCAGGCGGAAGGACGTACACTTCGGCGCGTCGTGTTCCCACGCACGCATTCCGTCGTCTTCGGAATGCTGGTGCCGGGTACCGCATTCGCACAGGGCGATCGTGTGCGCACCATTGAGCGGCTCGAGGACGAACTGAATACGGCGTTCAATGCCTGCGACGCCTGGAAGCTCGTCGCTGCTCACGCGACCCAGCTCGCCAACCCGTAGCCGATGCGCCGCGCCACATCGCTCCTCGTCGTCGCGACCGCGCTCGCCGTCGCGGTCGGCTGCGCGCCCAGGCAGCTCGCGCCCCGGCAGGGATTCATCCCGGTGACCGGCGGCCGTGTCTGGTACGAGGTCGTTGCCGGGCCGGGCAGCGGCGTGCCGGTGATGGTGCTCCACGGAGGCCCTGGCGGCAGCACGTGCAGCATGGCGGCGCTTGCCGAGTTGAGCGGCGACCGTCCCGTCGTGTTCTACGACCAGCTTGGCGGCGGGCGGTCGGAGCAGCCGGCCGATCTCTCGCTGTGGCGGCTCGAGCGATTCGTGGAGGAACTGGATCGCGTGCGCGGCACGCTCCGCCTGTCGCGGGTGCACCTGCTCGGGCACTCGTGGGGCGCGTATCTCGCGGCAGCGTATCTGAAGCGCTACGGCACGGGCGGCATCGCCTCGGTGACGTTCTCGAGCCCGCTGCTGAGCAGCCCGAAATGGACCGAGGACGCCGAGCGGCTGAAGCGCACGCTGCCGGAAGACATCCAGAAGATCATTCGCGACCACGAAGCCGCCGGGACGACGGAGTCACCCGCGTATCAGAAGGCGATGGACGTGTTCTACGAGCGATACGTCTACGGCGGCCCGCGTCCGGTCGTGCCGCAGTGCCGGGGCGTGCGCGGCGGCAGCGTGGTCTACAACACGATGTGGGGACCGTCGGAGTTCACCGCGCTGGGCAACCTGAAGGACGTGGACGCCACGCCGGGCCTCCCGCGCCTGCGCATTCCAGTCCTCTTCCTCGCGGGGCGGTTCGACGAAGCCACGCCGGAGACCGTCGCCGGGTTCCAGCGCCTGGTGCCGGGCTCGCGGATGGTCGTGTTCGAGAAGAGCGCCCATGGCTCGTTCCACACCGAGCGCGAGCGCTACCTGCAGACCGTGCGGGAGTTCCTCGCGGACGCCGACCGGCCGTAAAATGCGGAATCGAGGTACACGATGCCAGGACGTCTTCTTGCAACTCTCATTCTGGGCGCCGGCCTGCTGATCGCCGGGCAGCCGCTTGTCGCGCATCATTCGGAAACGGCGGAATACGACAACACCAGGCCGGTCAAGGTGACCGGGATCCTCAAGAAAGTGGAATGGCAGAACCCGCACGTGTGGTTCTACGTGGACGTGAAGGAGGCCGACGGCTCGGTCGCGACGTGGGGATTCTCCACGGCGCCGCCGGGCAGCCTGATGCGGCGCGGCATCAACAAGACCGTCTTCAAGATCGGGGAGGTCGTCAACGTCGAGGGGTCCCGCGCGCGCGACGGCTCCAACAACGCCTCCGGCCGCCGGGTCACCTTCGCCGACGGCAGGAATGTGATGACCGCGCCGGGTGAGGGGGCTGAGCGATGAGGACCATGGTCGCGCTCGCGCTGGCACTCACAACGGCGACGCTCGCCGCCCAGGGCCCGAGCACTCAAGGCACCCCAGGCACTCCAGGCACCTCAGGCACCCCACGAATGTCGGACGGCAAGCCCGATTTCTCCGGCATCTACACCGCGCCGTCGACGGTGAACGCCACCGGTCCGCGCGGCAACCTGATTTTCAACGCGGACAAGATGGCGCCAGTAAAGCCAGGCGCTGAAAGCCTGCTCTACGTACCGCGCACCGGGGATGCGCGCATCGACGAGCCGCGCGCCATGTGCCTGCCCGCCGGGTTCCCGTCGGGGATGCTCTACATCCTGCCGATCCAGATCGTGCAGAACCCGAAGTACATGGTGATCATCCCCGAGCTGCAGCGGGCGGCGCGCATCATCCCGCTCGACGGGCGTCCGCATCGCGAAGGGCTGGAGCCGTCCTACTACGGCGACTCGGTGGGGAAGTGGGACGGCGACACGCTGGTCATCGAGACCGTGAACTTCAAGCGCTGGATCCTGGACGACTACCACTACACGGATCCGACCAGGAGCCGCTGGCACAGCGACGCGCTGCGCGCCACCGAGCGCCTGCGCCGTGACGGCGACACGCTGCACTACCAGATCACGATCGACGATCCCAAGATCTTCACGCGCCCGTTCTCGCAGGACTTCATCCTGACGCTGCGCCCGGACTGGGAGCAGGTGGGCCTGCTGGAATACGTCTGCGAGGAGAACAACCGCTGCGCGGGCGGCAAGTGCCGCGCGTCGGACGCTCAGTAAGTCGCAGCTCGACGATGTAGCACGACGTCAACGACCGAGACGATGGAGGGGCCGAACTTCAGGTCGGCCCCTACACCTGCGTCATCCGCCAGGACGGAACCGTCGGCGATGTGACCGTCAAGCGTTCGCTTGATGCGACCTCCGGACTGGATCGCAGCGCGATCGACGCGATTCGGATGTGGACGTTCACGCCGGGTACGCGCAACGGCCGGCCGGTGCCGGTCCGCGTCGCGGTGAACATGACGTTCACGTTGACGGAGCCCCCAGCGGCGCCGTGTGGTCCGGCTGAAGCCCGCAGCGTGGGGAGCCGTGCAGGTTGAGCGAGACACGATGAGCACGTACAAACGATGGGGCCGACGGAAACGTCGGCCCCTGCATCTGTCGCTTGATTGATTAGACGGTCGCCTTGGCGAGCACCTGCTCGGCGATCGCCTTGAACTCGTCGATCGTCAGCAGGTCCTTCTTCTCGAACGACTTCGCCTTCACGGCCTGCAGGATGGCCATCTTCTCGTCGTCGGTCGCCTTGAGGCCGAGCTTCTCGCAGTACTCCTCCATCGACGGCGGCCCGCTGTTCTTGCCGAGCACGATCGAGACCGGCTTCTGGCCCACGAGCTCCGGCACGAACGGCACGTACTCGGTGGGGTGATCCTTGCGCGCGAGGCGGAACCAGCCGGCGATGATGCCCGACTCGATCTCGTAGAGCTTGTCGCCCACGATCGGCCGGTTCGGCGGCTGCTGCACCTTCGCCAGATCCATGACGAACTTCGAGACCTCGACGAAGTGCTCCGTCTTGATCCCCAGGTCCTTGCCGTAGAGGCAGAGCAGCGACATCACCACTTCCTCGGTCGGCACGTTGCCGGCGCGCTCGCCGAGCCCGGTCACCGTGGTGTGCGCCACCGACGCGCCCGCCTGCAGCGCCGCGATCGTGTTCGCCACGCCGAGGCCGAAGTCCATGTGGCAGTGCGCCTCGACCGGCTTCTTCAGCCGCTCGATCACCTTCTTCACCACGTAGCCGTACGCCTCGGGCGTCGTCACGCCCATCGTGTCGGCCATCGTCAGCGCGTCCATGTGCCCTTCGGTGGCCACCTGTTCGCAGATGTCGAGGAAGCGATTGATCTCGGTGCGGGTGGAGTCGATGGTGAAGAAGACGGTGTAGAGGCCCGCTTCCTTCGCGGCCAGCGTGGTCTCGATCGACGCCTTCATCGCGCGCTCGATCGGCCAGCCGTAGCCGTACTGAATCATGTGGTCGCTGGCGGGAATCTCGATGACGATGCCCGTGCAGCCGCACTCCTTGATGACCTTCACCTCGGCGGGGATGCAGCGCGCGAAGCCGAAGATCTCCGCCTTCAGGCCCAGCGCGGCGATGTCGGAGATCGCGGCCCGATCCTGCGGCGAGACCGCCGGCATGCCCGCCTCGATGCGGTGGATGCCGAGCGAGTCGAGCTTCTTGGCAATCGCCACCTTCTCCTCGCGGCGGAAGACCACGGCGGTCTGCTGCTCGCCGTCACGGAGCGTGACGTCGTGAATCTTCATCTTCGGCGGGAACGCGTAGTGCTTGGTCACCTCGGGCATGAAGTCCCACAGGCTGCTGAACCACTTGTCCGTCTTCCAGGGTTGTTGCGACATCTCTCCTCCGACTGGATTTTTGAAAGCGGGAACCGTCAATGTTACCCGCCCGAGACGGCCACCAGCAAGGCTGGGGAGTAAAATTCTGAGACTCATGCCGACAATCCGCCTGACTCTTAATGGAAATCCCGTCGATGCCAGCTACGAGCCGGGCATGCACCTGCTGGAGGTGCTGCGCGAGGAATGCGGCGTCGTCTCGGCGAAGAACGGCTGTGCCCCGGAGGGCGCCTGCGGCTGCTGCCTGGTGATGATCGACGGGCGTCCGGCGCTGTCGTGCCTGCGCAAGCCGGAGCAGATGGACGGCGCCAGCGTCGTCACGCTCGAAGGCATCGACGAGGAGACGCGGCGGATCATCGGCGAGGCCTTCGTCCTCGAGGGCGGCGTCCAGTGCGGGTTCTGCATCCCCGGCATCGTCGTCCGGGCGGCGTCGCTCATCGAGAAGGACCAGACGGGCGACCGCGACGTGATCGCCAAGGCGCTCGACGGCCATCTCTGCCGGTGCACCGGCTACGGCCGGATCATCGACGCGATCCAGACCGCCGGTGACGCCGCCAGGCACGGCGGCGTGCTGCCGTCCGAGCCCCGACGCCACGAATTCTTCGGCGAGCCGTTCGGGCTGACGCGCAGCCCCGCCGTCGCGGCGGCGACGCGGAACGGCGACGGTGTCGGCCAATCCGCTTCACGGCTCGGCGGCCTCGAGCAGACGCTCGGCGAGAAGCCGTTCATCGACGACATGCGCGTCCCGGGCATGCTGCACGGCGCCATGGTGCTCACCGAGCATCCGCGCGCGCGGGTGGTGAAGATCCACACCGCCGTCGCGGCGGCGATGCCCGGCGTCGTGCGGATTCTCACGGCGGCCGACGTGCCCGGCTTCCGCGGGACCGGCATCACCGATCCCGATCAACCGCTCTTCGTCGCCGCGGGCGAGCTGACGTGCTGCGTGGCCGACTTCCTGGCCATGGTCGTCGCCGACACGCCGTTCCACGCGCGCGAGGCGGCGAAGAAGGTGGCCATCGACTATGAGGTGATGGAGCCGGTCACCGACCCCTTCGAGGCGCTGCGGCCGGGCGCGCCGCTCGTCCATTCGAAGGACACGTTCGCGCCCCGGGGCTCGAACGTCCTTCAGCCGACGACGGCGTTCTCACGCGGCGACGTCGATGCGGCCTTGAGGACCGCCGCGCACGTCGTCGAGGCGACCTTCCGGACGCAGCCGATCGACATTGCATTCCTCGAGCCGGAAGCCTGCCTGGCGATCCCGCAGGGCCGGGGCGTCACGGTCTACACCGGCAGCCAGGGCTCGGTGTACGACCATGCCCAGATCTCGAAGATTCTCGATCTGGATCCGAAGGACGTCGAGGTGGTGCTCTGCGCGAGCGGCGGCGCCTTCGGTGCGAAGGAGGAGCTGTCGATTCAGGGGCAGACGGCGATTGCCGCCACGTTGCTCGGACGGCCCGTGAAGACGGTGCTCACGCGGCGGCAGTCCACACAGCACCATGTCAAGCGCCACGCGATGACGATCACCCTGACCGTGGGCGCTGACGCCGGCGGGCATCTGCTCGCGCTGCGGTCGCGCATCGTGGCCGACGCCGGCGGGTACCACACGACGAGCGCCAAATGCGCGCTGCGCGCCGCCTGCCACTCGGGCGGCGTCTACCGCGTTCCGAGCGTGGACGTGGAGTCGAAGGCCGTCTACACCAACAACCCGAACGCGGGCGCCATGCGGGGCTTCGGCAGCAACCAGGCCCAGTTCGCCATGGAAGGCGTCATGGACATGCTCGCCGAACGAGTCGGCGTCGACGGCTGGGACATCCGCGAACGGAACATCCTCGGCCCCGGCGACGCGTTTGCGACCGGCCAGGTCATGCGCGAGAGCGTCCGTGGCATGCGGACCGCCCTCGACGCCGTCAAAGACGTCTACAGGAGCAGCCGGTACAAGGGCATCGCCTGCGGCGTCAAGAGCACGGGTCTCGGCAACGGGACCACCGAAGGCGGGTACATCAGGATCCGCGTCCTCGAGAGGACTCCTCTCGCCGGATCCTCAGCGCGCGCCCGGCTGGAGATTCTCAACGGCTACACCGAAATGGGGCAGGGCCTGTACACGGCCACCATGCAGGCCGTGTGCGAGGAAACCGGCCTTCCCGCCGACATCATGACCGTCGAATGGGACAAGGACCTTGGCGAGAGGTGCGGCGAGACGTGGGCCTCGCGCGGCGCCACGCTCAGCTGCGCGGCGGCGCAGAAGGCGTCGCGGCAGCTCGCGGCGGACCTGAGGGAATCGTTGGTCCGCTTGAAGCCGGACGCAACGCAGGTGGAGGCGCTCGAGGCGCTCGTCGGACGCGAGTACTACGGTGAGTGCGTCTACGCGTTCACCACGAGGCCGGGGACGCCGGAGGCCGTGCTCAACCCGACGACGCACCTCACGTTCAGCTACGCCGCACAGGTCGCGATCCTCGACGAGCAGGGGCTGGTCGACCGCGTCGTCGTCGCCAACGACGTCGGGCGCGCGATCAACCCCCGCCTGTGCGCCGAGCAGATGGAAGGCGGCGTGCACATGGGGCTCGGCTACGCGCTCTCGGAGGACTTCCCGTCCACCGGCAGCGTGCCCCACTCGCTCGCCCTGCGGGATCTCGGCATCGTGCCGGCGAGGCACACGCCCCGCGTGGACGTGATCCTCATCGAAGTGCCCGATGAGATCGGGGGGTACGGGGCCAAGGGCGTGGGCGAAATCGGGTGCGTCGCCACGGCCCCCGCGGTCGCCGCCGCGTTGCACTCTTTCGACGGCGTTCGCCGCGTCCGGCTGCCGATGGACGATTCCGCGGCCGCGGCGCCATCGGTGCCGAAGTCCCGGCGCAAGGCCAAGTATGGTACTCTGTCGCCTCCCAGGGACACGGCGGGGTCGCCGGTTTCCGGAGACATTCGCCAATGAGAGCCTTCGACGTCTTCACTGCGAAAGATTCCCGGCACGCGGTCGCGCTGCTCGCCGAGCACGCCGCAACCTCCAAGGTCAAGGTCCTTGCCGGCGGCACCGATCTGCTCGCCGATCTGAAGTTCGCGTCTGCATCGCATGCGCCGGACGTGGTCGTCGACATCTCGCGGATCGAAGATCTGCGTTCGATCGCCGTCACCGGAGACGGGCTCAGTATCGGCGCGCTGGTCACGCACACCGAGATCATGCGGTCGCCGCTCATCCGCGACATGTTTCCGGCCATGGTCAATGCGGCGCACACCATCGGCGCCGTGCAGACCAGGAATCTCGGTACGCTCGGCGGGAACCTCGTGACCGCGGTGCCGTCTGTGGACAGCGGTCCGACGCTCGTCGCGCTCGATGCGCTCGTCACCGTGCTGGGGCCCGCGGGCCGGCGGCAGATGCCGCTCGCGGAGTTCTTCGTCGGGCCACGCAAGACCGCGCTCAAGCCTGACGAGCTGCTCCTGGAGATCCTGATTCCCACGACGAGCCTGGGCAAGCCGACCTGCTTCCTGAAGTTCGGCCTGCGCAAGGGCCAGGCGCTGGCACTCGTCAACGTGGCAGCCTCCTTCTGGGTGGACCGGGCCCGGAACGCGTTTGTCGCGCCGCGAATTGCGCTCGGCGCCGTCGCGCCCAAAGTGGTGCACGCGTCCACCGCCGAGGCGTACCTGGAGGGCCGGGCGATCGCGCCGGAGGCGATGGTCGAGGCCGGGCGCCTCGCCGTGGGCGACGCGAAGCCCATCAGCGATTTCCGCGCCTCGGCCGAGTACCGCCGGGATCTCGTCGCGGTGCTGACCAGGCGCGCCCTGGAGGGCGCGTACGAGCTTGCCAAGGCGAAGCAGTCGGAGAAATGACATGACGAAGGTGACCCTCAACGTCAACGGCGAGACGCGCACGGCGTCGGTGCCTCCGGAAATGACGCTGCTCAGGTTGTTGCGTGAGGAATTCGGCCTGACCGGCGCCAAGCTCGGGTGCGACGTCGGCGACTGCGGCGCGTGTACGGTGATCGTCGACGGCAAGACGGTCAACTCGTGCCTGATGCTGGCCCCGCAGGCGGACGGCCGCGACGTGCTGACCGTCGAGGGGCTCGCAACGATGGAGCGGCTGCACCCGATCCAGAAGGCCTTCGAGGAAAAGGGGTCGCTGCAGTGCGGGTTCTGCGGGCCGGGCGTCATCATGTCCGCCAAGGCGCTGCTCGACGAGAATCCCGACCCGAGCGTGCTCGAGATTCGCGATGCGCTGGCCGGCAACCTGTGCCGGTGCACGGGCTACTCCAAGATGATTGAAGCGATCCAGGACGTCGCGCGCGGCGACAACCGTCAACCGGTGGGCGAGTCGGCGTAGTCGGGGGAGGACGCGAACGATGGAGAAGAAGCCAGCGGCGGTCGTCGAACGAGAGGCGCGGGTCGAGACGCGGGACGTCGTGGAGATGCTGCGGGCGCCTGCCGCCGCGCCGCTCGTGCCCCTCCCGCTCGAAGTACTGGTCCCGGAGGCTCGCCAGCAGACGCCCGCCGTCCGTCAGCGCGCCACGCGGCCGGACTGCCGTCTGCACGGACTCGGCCAGACGAAGTACATCGACGACATGTATCTCCCCGGCATGCTCTACGCCAAGATCAAGCGGGCGGGCATCGCCTCGGCCCGGATCCTCAGCGTCGACACGAAGGAGGCTGAGGCCATGCCTGGCGTCGTGGCGGTGATCACCGGCCGCGACGTGCCCGTCAACTCGTTCGGACCGTCGCTGAAGGATCAGCCGGTGCTGGCCGACGAACGCGTGTTCCACGCCGGCGACGGCGTGGCCGCCGTGGCGGCGGTGACCGAACAGATCGCCGCCGAGGCGATCGAGAAGATCAAGGTGGAGTACGAACCGATTCGGCCGGTCCTGGACCCGTTCGAGTCGCTGAAGCTGGAGACGCCAGGCCTGCACGCCCCGAACCCCAACATCTACGGCCACAAGGTCATCAAGAAGGGGGACGTCGCGAAGGGATTCGCCGAGTCGTACCGCATCTTCGAGGGGAGCTACCGCACCCAGATGGTCGAGCACGTCCCGCTCGAACCCCATGCCTCGATCGCCACGTGGGATCCCAACGGCCGCCTGACCATCTATTCCACGCTCGGGCGGATCACGCTCGGCCGCGCCGACATCTCGCGCACGCTCGGCGTGCCGATGAGCCGCATCCGCATCATCGCCACGATCGTCGGCGGCAATTTCGGAGGGAAGAACGAGATCACGACCGAGCCCGTGGTGGCGCTGCTGGCGAAGAAGTCGGGACGGCCGGTCAAGTGCACTTTCACGCGCCCTGAGGAGTTCGCCTCGTCGACGACCCGGCACCCGCTCGTCATGGACTACAAGACCGGCGTCAGCCGGGAAGGCCGGATTCTGGCCCGTCAGATCCGCCTGGTCCTCGACGGAGGCGCCTACTGCTCGTGGAGCGAGACGACGCTCGGCAAGGCCTGCATTCTGTCGGCGGGCCCGTACCAGATCGACAATCTGTATGCGGAAGCGTTCGTCGTCTACACCAACAAGACGATGACGGGGGCCATGCGCGGCTTCGGCGCGCCGCAGGTGTGCTTCGCGTACGAATCCCAGATGGACGACATCGCCACGGCGCTGAACATCGACCCGCTCGAGATCCGGATGCTGAACGCCCTCAAGGAGGGCTCGCTCAGTCCCACCAGTCAGAAGCTGCACAGCGTCGTCGTGCGGGAAACGCTCCTGCAGGCGGCCCAGCGCTTCGGGTGGAACGGGAACGGCGCGCGCTCATGAAGCGGCGCGGGCGCGGCATTGCGTGCATGTGGTATCCGATCGGGTTCACCGTCGCGGCCAACCCGAGCGCGGCTGTCGTCAAGATCAATGAGGACGGCACGGCGACGCTGCTCACCGGCACGGTGGAGACGGGGCAGGGCTCGCTGACGATCCTGGCCCAGATCGTCGCGGAAGAGCTCGGCATCGCCACCGACGACGTGCACGTGGTGTCGGCCGACACCGACACCACCCCCATGGACACGGGGGCGATCGCGAGCCGGACCACCTACGTGACGGGCAATGCCGCCCGGCTCGCCGCCGAGAAGGCCAAGGGGATCCTGTTCGAGGTGGCGGCGCCGCTGCTGCAGGTGAAAGCCGATCAGCTCGAAGTCTGCGACCGCAAGATCCAGGTCAAGGGGTTCCCGCAGCGCCACATCGACATCGGCGACGTGGCCGACCGCGCGCGCGGTGTGAACGGGCAGCCGCCGATCGGCAGCGCCACCTTCAACCCCGCGACGGTGGCGCTCGACCCGGAGACCGGGCAGGGCAAGCCGTTCGCCACCTACGTCTACGCCACGCAGATTGCCGAAGTCGATGTGGACGACGAGACGGGCGAGGTGGAGGTGCTCCGCATCGTGGCGTCGCACGACTGCGGAACGCCCATCAACCCGATGCTGGTGGAAGGGCAGGTCGAGGGCGGGATCTCGATGGGCGTCGGGTTCGCGCTCGAGGAGGAAATTCTGTTCGACGCGAGCGGCCGCCAGGTCAACTCGAACCTCACCAACTACATCATGCCGACGTCGCTCGACATGCCCGAGGTCGTGGTGGAGATCGTGGACAGCTACGACCCGACGGGTCCCTTTGGGGCCAAGGGCGTTGGCGAGCCGACGTGCGTGTCGACGGCGGCCGCCATCCTGAACGCGATCCACGATGCGGTCGGCGTGAGGGTCACTTCGCTGCCGGCCACGGCTGAGAAGGTGTACGCCGGCATCAAGGCCAAGCGCGCGCAGGAAGCGAAACAGATTACCGCCGGCTGAAGTCGCCCGGGGCGAAGGGTGGGACCGATCCCGCGGGGGGCCGTTGGCGGCCCGCCGCTGGCGCGGTTTCGACTTCTTCGTAGTGTCCGGCTTCAGCCGGACCACACACGGCGGTGCCGATCAACGTGGTCCGGCCAAAGCCGGACACTACGAGGACGATGCGTACGTAGTGTCCGCCTTCAGGCGGACCACACTCTAAAAGAAACTGCTCACCGACAGGGTCACGAAGAACCCGTAGAAGATCGCCATGAACACCAGCGCCGCCCGCCGCCACATCGGCGGCCGGATGTGCTCCGGGAGCAGCCTGGTGTTGATGTAGAGCAGGTGGAGCGAGGCGATCACGAACACCACGCCCGCCATGTTCGCGCCGATCTGCAGCAGCAGGAACGGCTGGGCCAGCCGCAGCGCAATCACACCCCAGATGACGACGGCCGCAAGCACGCCGTAGTAGACGGCACGTACGTCGCCGCCGCGCCAGCTCCGCAGGCGTGAGCTTCCGGTCCACAGAATGTCGGTGATCGCGCGCACCATGCCGTCGAGCTGATCGAGCTGCGTCTTGAACAGCACCCACGCGCCGAGGAACGCGATGGCGCCGCCCATCAGCGCGCCGCTCGTGCCCGCAATCGCCTGCGCCAGCGCGGCGCTGATGCCGAGGCCCGAGATGTTCATGCCGCGCGGCAGGAACGTCACGTAGATCATCGCCGGCAGGATCATGCCGAGGATGGCGCCGGCGAAGAACACGCCCCACTGATCCGCGCTGATCACCTTCCACCAGCCGCGCCAGCGGCGCATGCCTTCGTCGTCGCCCGTGAAGATGAAGCCCGTGTGCGCGAGCGCCACCTTCTGGCCGCCGATGGCGGCGGGAATGTAGCCCGCGCGCTCGCCCATCCCGTAGCCGCGGTCGCGCGCCCAGTTGGAGAGGACCACGTTGGTCACGCCGCCCGCGCCCGAGTAGGCGACGAGCGCGCCCAGGAGGAACATGTCAGTGCCCGCCGGCAGCAGATCGAACTGTCCGTTGGGAAGGTCGAAGCCGGTGAGTCCCAGCACGCCGGCGGCCCACGTCCCCGCGGGCACGAACAGCAGCGCGAGCACGAGGAACGCGCTGAGGATCGCGGCGACGAGAATCCAGTTGAGCAGCTCGAGCGTCTTCTCGATGCGGCTGCCGATCGACAGGATTGCGACGCACACGAGGAACGTGCCGACGCCGATGACGTAGATCACCGTCGCGTCGGCGGGCAGCGGCAGCCGGCGCATGAACAGGAAGAAGATCGCGCCCGCCGCGGTGCCGGCCCATGCCGGCCATCCCACCTGCAGGAAGTAGAGAACCGCGTACACCCACGCCCACAGCGTGGACGAGGGGCGCGTGCGCATGAAGCCGGTGAACACCGGCTCACCGGTCGCCAGCGTGTAGCGCATCAGCTCGGTGTTGAAGATCGTCTGCAGCAGCACGGCCACGCCGACGACCCACAGCAGCGACAGCCCGTTTCTGACGAAGGCCGCCGGGCCCAGCAGGAACTCGCCGCTGCCGATCGACACGCCGAGCACGATCACGCCGGGACCGACGACGCCGAGCCAGCCGAGGCCTGTCGGCATCGGCGGCATCGGGAGCTCGGCCTGCTGCCACGCGGCCAGGCCGGAGCGCGCTTCGGGGGCCGCAGAGAGAGGCGACTGCGCTGTCTGACTCGCTGACATGCTGGACATTGGAGTGATATAGTAGCCCTTCTTTTTCAATCCAAAATTCCGCGAAGGGGAGAAGAGCGTCCATGAGCACCGTCGTGAAGCCGGAAAAAAGCAATGGGATGGATCTGAGCTGGCTCGGCAAGCCGCACGAGTACGATCCGGGGCGCCTGTACAGCCAGACCGGCGCCGACTGGCAGTATCGGGTCGACTACGACCGGATGCGGAAGGAGCGCCTCGCCAAGCTGCAGGCGGAGATCGTCCGCGAAGGCCTCGGCGCGCTCGTGCTGTTCGCGGGCGCCAACATCCGCTACGCCACCGGCTCCTACCAGGGCAACTGGAAGTACAACATCAACATCCGCTACTGCGTCGTCCCGGCCGAAGGCAAGCCGACGCTGTTCGAGACGGCCGGCTCCGACCTGCAGTGCGCGAAGATCGACCTGCCGTGGGTCGGCAGCGACCGCATCAAGCCGGCGATCACCTGGCAGTGGGCGGAAGGCGCGGTGCCGTACATGGCGGGCCGCATGGCCGAGACGGTCCTCGATACGTTGAAGGAGCACGGCGTTCAGAAGGAAAAGATCGGCATCGACAACCTCGACATGCCGGCGCTCGAGGCCTTCCAGAAGCACAACATCACCATCGTCAACGGCTGGCCCGCGGTCTCGAGAGCGCGCACGGTGAAGACGCGCGACGAGATCGAGTGCCTGAAGATGGCGTCGAGCATCGGCGACGCCGCGATGTGGAAGATCAAGTACGAGTGGCTGAAGCCGGGCGTCCGTGAGCGCGAGATCGAAGCCAAGGTGCACGAATTCATGCTCGAGCGCGGCTGCGAGATCATCTACGACATCATCGTCGCCTCCGGCGGCAACACCAGCCCGTATCGCCGCTGGGCCACCGACAAGCTCATTCGCGCCGGGGACCTCGTCATCGTCGACATCAACGCCGTCGGCCCGTCGGGCTACTTCATCGACTTCGTCCGCAACTTCAAGTGCGGCGGCCCGCAGGGGCTGAAGATGACGCCGAAGGAGATCAGCCTCTACCGCGAGGTCTACGACTCGATGTACGCCGGCATCGCGCAGCTCAAGCCGGGCAACACCTCGGCGGATGTCGCCAAGGCCTTCCCGAAGTACGACGACGACAAGTACGGCACCGTGACGCTGCAGCAGTTCGCGCACAGCATCGGCCTCACCCTCTACGAGGGCATGTGGATGTCGCGCGCCTACTCGCTGGATTACCCGGCCGAGATCAAGGAGAACATGTACTTCGCGATCGAGACCTTCGCCGGTCATCCGGGCCTCGAGCAGACCTCCCGCCTCGAAGAGAACGTGCTCGTCAGCGCCGACGGCCCCGTGATCTTCACGCGCATGGAGCACATGGAAGAGGCGATGAACCGGTAGTCGATGGGATACAAGATCGCGGTTGCCGATTCCGTCTTTCCCAGTCTTGATCCTGCGCGCGACGTGGTATCGCAGATCGGTGGCGAGTTAGCACTCGCCACCGATAAGACCCCCGAGGCCATTCTCAAGGTCGCCGGCCAGGCGGACGCCCTCCTCGTCACCTACGCGAAGATCACGGGCGACATGATCCAGCAGATGCCCAAGGTGCGCGTCATCTCGCGCTTCGGCATCGGCGTGGACAACGTGGACATCGACGCCGCCACCAGGCAGAAGATCGTCGTCACCAAGGTGCCCGACTACTGCATCGACGAGGTGTCCGACCACGCGATGGCGCTGCTGCTGGCGGCGGTCCGCAAGATCCCGTTCTCCAACACGCAGGTGCACGGCGGCACCTGGAAGATGCCCGAGGTCGTGCCGATCAAGCGCCTGCGCGGCAGCGTCCTCGGCCTGGTCGGCTTCGGCCGTATTCCGCAGCTCGTGGCGCCGAAGGCGAAGCCGTTCGGCTTCCGCGTCGTGGCCTACGACCCGTTCGTGCCGCCCGACGTCTTCAGGAATGCCGGCGTCGAGGGCGTCACGCTCGACGAGCTGCTGCGCATCTCCGACGTGGTCTCGATCCACAGCCCGCTCACGCCGGAGACGAAGGGCCTCTTCAACGCCGACGCCTTCAGGAAGATGAAGCAGGGGTCCTACGTGGTGAACACGGCGCGCGGTCCGATCGTCGACGAGGCGGCGCTGGCCGCGGCGCTCGACTCGGGGCACATCGCCGGCGCCGCGCTCGACGTGATGACGACGGAGCCGCCGACCGGCTCGCCGCTGCTCGGGCGCGGGAACGTGATCATCACGCCGCACACGAGCTTCTACTCCGACGAGTCGCTCGTGGAGCTGCAGACGAAGGCCGCGCAGGAGGTGGTCGACGTCCTCAGCGGCAAGCCGGCGCGCAACCCGGTGAACTGATCATGAAGGCGATGCTGCTGACCGCGCCCGGCGAGCTCGTGCCGGGCGACGTCGCGAAGCCGAAGGCCGACGGCGGGCAGGTCCTCGTGCACGTCACGCACAGCGGCATCTGCGGGACCGACTACAAGATCTTCAGCGGCGCGATCCCGGTCCGCTACCCGCGCATCATGGGGCACGAGATGGCGGGCGAAGTCGTCGAGGCGCCGGCCTCCACGGGCCTCCGCACGGGCGACCGCGTCATCGTCGATCCCGAGGGCTACGACGGCGTCTGCTTCTTCTGCCGTGCGGGGCACACCGGCCTGTGTCCGAACGGGTACCTGGTCGGGCGCGACGTGGACGGCGGCTTCGCGGAATACCTGGCGTCGCCGGCCAGCCATGTCTTCAGGCTGCCGGAGGCGGTGGACACGGCGCACGCGCCGCTCATCCAGGTGCTCACCACCTGCCTGCACGCGCAGCGCCAGGTCGACATCTTCCCCGGCGAATACGTCGTCGTGCTCGGCCTTGGCGTGACCGGCCAGCTGCACGTGCAGCTGGCGAAGGCACGCGGGGCCACGGTGATTGGCGTCACGCGCAGCGCCGACAAGCGCGCGCTCGCCGAAAAGCTGGGGGCCGACCTCACCATCCCAGGGGGCGACGACGCGATTGCGAAGGTGAGGGAGGCGACCGAAGGGCGCGGCCCGGACGTCGTCATCGAGACGACCGGCGTCGTGCAGCAGCTCGCCACCGCCATCCACATGGCGCGGCCAGGCGGGCGCATCCTGATGTACGGCATCATCACCGCGAAGGAAGCGGCGCTGCCGTTCTACGACCTGTACTTCAAGGAGCTGCGGCTCATCAACGCGCGCGTGGCGAAGAGCGAGGACTATCCGGCCTCGATCGCGCTCGTCGAGCGCGGGGCCGTGCGGCTCGGTCCCATCGTCAGCGAGGTGATGCCGCTCGGCGAGCTCAAGTCGGCCATCGGCATGCTCGGCGCGGACGGCGGCGGGCAGCGGCTCAAGATCATCCTCGATCACAATTAGGAGAAGCACACATGAAAACACTCATCGGTGCAGGTGTGGTGATCGTGGGCGCGCTCGTCTGTGCGCCCGACGCGGGCGCGCAGGGTGCGACCGCCATGCCGCTCGCGAAGGCCACGGTGCCCGACGCCATCGCGCAGCGCACGCTCGTGAAGTATCAGCTCAGCTCGGGCCTCGCGCGCGACATCGTCAACGCGTGCGTCGAGTTCGCCCGCGCGCAGCAGCCGGGTCCCGGCAACTACGCGATCTTCGTGCTGGCGCCGAACGGCGACATCATCGACGCGCACGTCATGGACGGTGTGGTGCCGATCGGCGTCGAGACCGGCCTGCTCAAGGCGAAGACCGCGCTCTACGCGCGCACGCCGTCGAGCGCGGTGGCGTCGCGGTTCCCGACCGTGGAAGGGCGCGTCATCCGCACCGATCTCGGCCGCGAGTCGGGGCTCGCGTACTACTTCGTCGGCGGCGGCCTGCCGATCGTCGTCGAGAACCAGCTCATCGGCGCCATCGGCGTCGGCGGCGGCAACATGGACGAGGCGTGCGCGCACTCGGCGCTCACCAAGGTCCTCGGCCCGCAGCCCCCGCTGCCCGAGCCGGCCCGCGGCGGCGGCCCTGGCGGCGGCGGTGCGCCGGCCGGCGGCGGTGGCCGTGGGGGTCGCGGCAACTAGAACAACAAGGCGAGTAGGGCGAGTAGGGCGTGTGGGGCGGGTAGGGTCCCCCCCCCCCCCCCCCCCCCAAACCCCCCCCCCCCCCCACCCCCCCCCCCCCCCCCGGCTTCCCCCCCCCCCCCCCCCCCCACCCCCCCCCC
>VFYY01000046.1 GCA_016871375.1 Acidimicrobiia bacterium | reverse complement strand
TGCTCCGCGCCGACCCGTGCGCCTATTGCCAGAATGTCGGTGGGACCATTGACCATATCCAACCGCTCTACCGCGGCGGACGCGACTGAAAAGAATCCGACGCGCGTTTCAACGGCTCGAAGCTATCGAACGTGCGGCGGTCATGAGCGGTTCGCGTAGAACACGCGACGAGCGTACGCAGCGTGCAGAATCATGCACGCGAGACAAAACTGCCCCAAAAGAGGCCACTCAGCGCCTTCCGAATCGTGCGGCGGTGCCGTCGAAACCGCTTCGCCAGCTCGTTGATGCTGCATCCCTCGAAGTACTGAAACGCCTGAATCGCGCGCGCCTCGAGCGGCGTCAACCGCGACGCCATCCCCGGCCGCCGATACCACCGCTCCCGCCGCTTGCTGATCTTCACGCGGTACATGCGCGGCCGGAACGCGCCCGCGGCAGCTTGCTGCAGGCCGGCAACGAGCTCCGCGTGCAGGTCAGGCGGCATCATCGCCAGCACTGAACGGTCCTGCCGCATCGAGCGCTGGAGGTTCCAGACCGGCGCCAGGCTGCCCAACGACGATAATGAAGTTCGTATTCCCTACGCCGCCGCTCGCGTCCTCGCGCACCACGTCGAGTTTCCCGAGCGCCTTCAGGGCTACACCGGCATCCTTCGTGTTCACGACCGTCTCGGCCATCTTCGCCGCCCCACTCTCCAGAATGACCCGCGCCTCCGGCCGCGTGTCGATGAACTGCAACACTCGGCAGACGGTCGATTTGTGGCACCCGACCGCGCGCGCGATCTCGTCCTGCGTCAGGGTGCCCTTCTGCGCGAGCCGGATGATGAGCACGCGATCGCTTGGGGTTAGGCGCGCGTACTTGCTCTCGCCTTCCGTGGCGTCGATCGTTTCCAGCATCGCGGCGGCCTGTTCCTGCAAGGTGCTCACTGCGCCGCTCCGAGCTGTTCGATGAGCGCGTCGCGTACGCCGCGTCGCTGTTCGAGGATGACGCGCCGACGCGTCGCCGTGTTGGCCTGTCTGTTCGACGCATCCTTCACACGCTCGAGCGCGTTGCGCTTCAACGCATCCGGAAGTCGCCGGTAATTCGGGTTGTCGATCAGGCGAGCCATCATCGCGTGGACGCGCTGCCCCTTCGCTTCACGAAGCGCCAACCCTTGCTGCGGGGTCAGCGTGGCGCCAGGTGGCAACGTGATCCGGTCGGACGGGAGCGCCAGCGCGACGCCGAGTCGAGACAGCTCAGCGGCCACGGGATCGGAGATGGATGGCGAAACGTTGAGCGGATCGAAAGCGGCCCCCCCACCACCGGGCCGCTGCGCCGGTTCACCGAACCGCGTGAGCCGTGGCTGCACGGACCGAGAGAGAACCGGGACGTTAGAACGGAAGACGTCGCCGGCCGTCTTCGGCTGCCGGATCGTCGCGTCCGTCGCCTGCGTGACGGTGCGCTGCAAGCCTGCAAACGGCGTCAGGCTATGTGCGGTCCTGCCGGCCCACTGCGAAGCGAATCGCTCCGGATCCTCAACGGCGCTCATGAAGTCGTACAACCCCGAGAGGTACGACTGCTCGAGCACGGAGCGCAGCGAGCGAGCAACGACCTGTGTTGCGATGTTCAGCGCGTCCTGTTCATTCGCCCCACCTTGGCGCCACGCCTCATACGCATTCGCGACAACAGCGGCCGGAACGCTCACCGGCTGAAACAGCGAGTACTCGACCCACTCATCGCCGACCCGCACGCTATTCGGCCGCCAGCCGCCCTCCATCAAGGCGGCCCGTTGCGCCGGATCGCGCGGTCCCGAACCCGAAAGACGATTCGTCGCCGCAAGCCACGCCAACGGCGCGAGCAAGAGTGTGCCGAGCGCCGCGAGACCCTGTGCCTGCGCGCCGGCACGTCCGCCTTGCTGGCCCGCCTGCGTGACGAACCCGACCGGCGAGGCTTGCACGCCCATCTTGAGGATGTTCGACGGCGTCTTTAGAAAGGGCAGGACGAAGTAGCCGCCAGGGAACGACTTGACGACGGCCTGCAGTGCGCCCGTCACCGGGCCCGGCTTCTGCTGAAAGACCGACTCCACGGCGTATTTCTGGGCAGCTGCCGTCAGCGCATCATCGGCTCTGAGTTGCGCTGCGCGCTCGAGGAGGCGGTCGCCACGAAGGCCCTGCTTGCGCGCCTGCGCATACGCCGAGGCGTAGAGCTCCATGTTGCGCGATGCCGATCGAAAGAGCGTATCCGCCGCGTCGAGCATTCGGCCCGGCCAGTTGAATGGATTGGCCCCGCCACCCCCGAATTCCACGCGCGGGACGTCCAACTGGCCCGCCTCCACAGCAGCCGTCACGGACCGACGCAGGGCGTCAGGAGACACGCCGTGCTTCAACGTGAACGCAAAATCTTTCAGGCCCTTCTGAAACCCCGCCACGGCGCCGACGGCCGCCGGCTGCAGCTCGCCCGCGAACACCTCACGCGATCGTCCCGTCGCGGCAGCCTGCACCGCATCGAGGCCCGCCGTCACAGGCGTCGAGACAAATCGCGTCAGGATGCTCATCGCATTCCCGATCGCATTGCGCTCGTGCGTCTTCACGCCGGACAAGATCGATGAATAGAAGTAGGACCGTATCTTGTCGGTAAGCGCCGGCCGGTTCTGCGACTGTAGGAACCGATACTGCTGCACCGGATCATCAATGCGCGCGACGCGAGCCGCGAACTCTGCGGCTTCCTCAGAGAGTCCACGCGCGGCTTGCCGGTACAGGTTGACGTCCCCGGTCTCGAGCAGGGCCGAGAAGGTGCGGAACATCGCGAGCGCCCGGCCTGCTTCCGACCGCGCCCCCATCAGGCTCTTGAGGACGACGTCGGCATCAGCTTGAGCAGCCGCGAGCGCAATCACGTCCCGATCGGTGCCCTGCCCCGCCGCGACCTTCGCGGAGAGCTCGCGCACGGTCTGCATGGTGCGCGACACGGCCCGCGTGTAGGCAACGACGCCCTCGGCACTCATGGAGGTGCCACGCGGGAGTGCCCGCGATACGTCCACCCTCACGTGGTCTGCGAGTCGGCCCGTCGATTCCGCATCGAGCACGCCGCGCCGCTGCGCGTCATAGCCAGCGTGCGTCTCGAGGCGTTCCGCGATGCCCTCACGCAGCAAGGGATTCCCGCCAGAGACGCGCTCGACAAAGCCCTCCGTGCCCGCCAGCGGATTCCGTCGCGGCGTGCCCTGGACGACTTGCGAAGCGCGGGGATTCAGGTTCGACGCGATCGCCTGCGGCGTGATCCCGGTTCCGATCGGGCGCAGACCTTCCACGACTCGCCGTCCCGTGACGGCCTGTGGCTGACGCCGACGCAGCCCGCCAACAACTGATGGCACGACCGCACCGGCAGTCGCGCCGAGCAGCGCGTTTTCGATGCGCTCTTGTGGCGTATCGCCTGAGGCTGCGCCGATGGCGCCACCAACCAGCGCGCCCCCGCCGCGCGTCAGAAGCGCGTTCGCAACGAAGCCTTCCTCGCCGGGTTCACGGAAGGCCCGCGACTCAGCGGGGCCGACCTCACCGAGCGCCGCGGCAAACCGCTCGAAGTCGTCAACGGCCTCACCGCCGCTACCAGCAGCCGGCCAGTTCATCGGCAACTGCGGACCCCGATAACCGGCGCGGCCCTCGACGTAGCCCTGCACCGCATCCAGCGCCGCGACATGCAGCTTGTTGGTGACAGGCTTCCCCTCGAGCAAGTCGTTAATGGCGCGCGCAATCGAGTCGTTGCCGGCCCGAGTCCCAGAGATAGACCGGATGTCATCGGCCACCCGAGAGCCAGGACCACCGTAGGCGTAGATGCTGGAGCCTTCGTCGCGCGGATCGCGAATCAGACGGCCGCGCTGAGACGGGAACTCTTGAAGGTCGTCCCGCATCAGCGCCAGCATCTGACGCTCGCGATCGCCAACTAACGGCGCGTCCACCGCAGAGGGATCGCCTGAGAACTGGCGCACGCGGACCGCGCGATTGACGTCCGCAGTCGGATCGATCTCACGCTCAAGTGCAGCCGCTGGTACCAGGCGTCCGACAGACTCACCAGCACCGGACGTCTTCAAAGGACGCGCGGCATCCGCGAACTCGTCACCAGCGCCGGCATTGGCGACGCGACCACGTTCATCAGCGATAAACCGCGGCCCGGCCGGAAGCTCGCCACGGACGGGGCGCGGCACCGTCACAGCGTCCGGGTCACTGAAATACACGCGCTGGCCCTGCTCGTCAAAGTAGTAGGCGGCCGGCACGCCACCACGACCGGAGGGATCGGGCGGCGCTGTCGGGACAGAACCGGGCGGCGGTTCAGTCACGATAGGCGTTCGGCCTGGAGGCAGCACGCCACGAATCGGCCGAGACACCGACGTGGCGGCGGGATCGCCGGAATAGATCGGACGACCACTCGCGTCGAAATCCACGACAGCCGCGGAGACACCGCGGCCCCCGGATAGGTCCGGCTGTGTCGGCGTCGGAATGTCGGTGCCCATCGGCACCACGCGACCGTCTGCCGTGACCGTGTAGCGCGCACCGGGCGGCAGGAGCCCCGCCGGTTGCCGCGCCGGAGGTTCAGGCACATCAAGGCGACCGATGCGCCGGAGCCCGCGCCCCTCGACGTTCCCGACCGCACCACCGAGGACGCCTCCGAGTGCGGCACCCGCCGCCACGTTGCCGATGGATGGGAGTTCTCCTGTCTCGGCCATCTCCGTCGCGCCGGCGGACACACCGCCCATGCCAGCGCCCTGCACGGCCCGCCGCGCCGCGATCTGCCCGATGGTCGCACCTGCCACCTTGCCCATCGGAATCGCGCCGAGCACGGTTTGTGTGGCAATCTGCGTCGGGTTGAGGTCCTCGCGCTGACCCGTCAGCTGCTCGTACGTCTCGGCCGCGTACTCACCGAGCGCACCACCCGCCGCACCGCCCGCAATCGTGCCAGCCGGACCGGCGAGACTTCCGACGAATCCGCCCGCGACCGTGGGCACGATCCGCATGGCAGTCGGGATCGCGCGCTGCACAAGCGACACATCCTCGCGACCACCGCCCCTCGAGCGTTCTATTTCTTCGATGACGAGGTCGTTGAACTGCTCGCGAGACAGGCCGGCGGGAGCCGTCGCAGCCACGCGCGGAGCCATCGCATCGAACGCCGCCTGAAACTCATCACGAGAGAGTGGCCCCTGCGGCACGAATCACCGCCCGCCTGTCCGCGCAAGATACTGCTCGTACGCGTCACCACCGCCCGCAGTTGCCGCAGCGCGAGGCGTGCGCCCGCCGCCGACAGGAATCACCATCGAGTCCACCATCATTCCGCGAGACTGACCACCCGTGCGCGTCGGTGCCGCCACAATCCGCGACAGGCCATCAATGACACGGCGTGTCTGCCGCGGTGTCGGGCGGCCCGCCGGCGTCTCGATCTCCGACAGGTAGTCATCGATGAACTGCTGCCGAATCGCATCCGCATCGACACCGATCGGCAGGAGGCCCATCGCGTCCTTCTGCGAATCGATGAAGTCTGCCGCCGCCGCATCGGCCTGCCGCATGGCCTGCTGCCGATCACGCGGCGTGATGACTGGATCGTGAGCCGCCCGACGACGTGCGGCATCTGCCGCCGCTTGCGTGATTCGTGATTGGACGCCAGACGCTTGAATCTCTGCGAGTCGCCGTTGATGGTCCGCCTGTCCGACCGCTGCCGGATCCTCGAGGTCGCGCGGGGTGATGGTCTGACCGGCCTCCGACATCGCACTCAGAATGTCCTGGCGTGGCGCACCGCGCTTGACCAGGTCCACGACACGACGTCGTCCTTCGCGCTCGCCCGCCTCACGCTGCTGCGCCGCGGTAGGCCGGAGCGTCGCGTACGAACGCCCGCCAGCATCGGCCTGGCTGATACCAGTCGCGTCAATCGTCCGCGACGGCAACGTGGCGTGTTCCTCTACGAGCGCGGCGTAGGGCGTCTCCTTGAAGGTCGCGGCCTGATCGGGCGACAGTTCCACACCAGGACCGACGAGGCCCGCCACGATGCGGGCACTCTCGGTGCGGCGGTCCTGTGCGCGTTCGGTCGCCGCCTGCGTCGCTTGGCTTTTCCGAAACGCCAGCTCGTCCGCGTCCTGATCGATCCGCTGCTGCTGCAAGGCGAGCGCGTCTCGCTGCTGCTGCTCGATCAGCTTGCGGGCTAAGACTTGCTGTAACGCGTCCGACGCACCGGCGGCGGCCCCAGCAAAGCCGAAATTACCCATCGTTCTTACTCCCTTGCCTCACGCGCCGATACGTGCGCTCGCTGGCGCTGAAACGCATCGACATCGGTCCCGAGAAACACGCGACGCCCGCTCGCAGTTCGCACCGCCTGAATACACCCCTCGCGTTCGAGCTGATGCACTCGCGATGGCGACAAATCGAGACGCGCAGCGACGTCGGCGGTGTCGAGCAGCTCCACGTCCCGCAGATCGTTCGCCGTAAGTGTGGCTTCCATGATGGTATAGCGGTAGTATAGCACCGTTACGGTGATCGACGTAATGCATTACGTCATTCAACGTAACAGCACTAGACCCAACATGAGCCAACAGGACAGCACTCCAGACGACCTACTCGCAGAGGAAGCGCGGCTACTCCCGATCGAGCGCCAGATCGGGCGCCTCTGGCTGTCCCTCATTGACGGCGTAGTGCCGCCCGCACACCTCGAGGAAGCGTGGGCGACCGCGCGAGCGATTCAGACCGTCTATGCGCGATGGTTGGAGCAGACGCACGCGGAGGGTCACGCGCAAGGCGTCCAGGCGGCGACCGACGCCGAGCGCCGCGCCGCCTACGAGCAGGGCTGGACCGCCGCAGTCAACGACATCATGGGGCGCACGGGCGTCGCCGCGCGGCGTGTGGACGATGACGACCTGACCATCAGCCCGTCGTAGCGTGTTACACTCGCCGCCGCCTCTAGAATTCCGGCAAGCCCATGCGAGCCGCAGCATTTGTAGTACTCCTCATCACCGGCATGGGGTCGCCCGTCGTCTACGGTCAACCCCAGACTCCGCCTAACACTTCAGCATCCGCGCTTTTTGAGCTGTTGATGTTTGTCGGCAGCAGTACAAACCACGACGAAGCAGGCTGGACCTCCTTCGTACAAAAGGAAGGCTTGGTACAAAGCGGCGGCGGCCGATGGCGTGCAGATCGCTCAGATGGCGCGGTCGAAACGTTTGCATCGTTTGGGCCCACAGCCGCGATTGTCGTGACTTTCTTTCCCCGACAACCGACACAAGCAACACAGTCGCTCCTAACGTGGCTGCTCCAGCACGGGTCATCCGTATCGTTTGGAGCAGATCGTCTCACTGTGAATCTTCCTGTAGACACGTCCGGCGTTAACGAAGTGAGGCACGGCCTCACGTTCACACTGGACGGTTACATGGTGCAATCGCAGGCGCGAATCCGTTCTAGGTAGAACCCGCCAGACAGTCACGGCGCGGCGTCAATTGACCGCGCCACGACCACCGTCGCAGAAGAGACTCTGGGGCCATCACCGCAACCTGTTGCTCTGCGGCGCGGCCCCCGACGATCCACGCGCCAGGAATTCGAAAAATCCGCCCCGGCATGAGGCCAAGCCCTACGCAGCGACCGGGGGGCTGGACCCTTAGTCGCATAGCGCGCCGAGCATGGGTGTGGGGGTATCATCCCCGTCGCCGTGTCGTCCTCTCCCCCATCGCCTCGACCCGAACCGGCGCGCCCGCGCCAGCTCCGCGCGCTCTGGCGCATGCAGGGACCGTCGCGCGTCGTCGCCGCCGGCATCTATGAACATCCGCACGGCCGCGAGCTGCGCGTGTACTTCGAGCCCGAGGAACGCGACGACGTGCTGCACTCGGAGCTAGCGCGCTTCGACTTCGCGCCGCTCGAGCAGAAGGCCGAGCAGCTACGCGCCACGCTCGGTATTCCAGGTTGGTGGCGTTACCCTGGCCAGCTCGGTGTTGTTCTATGTGGTCACCAACTTCGCGGTGTGGGCTTCCACGACGCTCTATCCGCTGACGTGGGCCGGCCTCGTGACTTGCTATATCGCGGCGCTGCCATTCTTCCGAAACAGCCTGCTGGGCGACATGGGCTTCGCGGTCCTGTTGTTCGGCGGCTTCGCGGTACTCGAGCGCTCGTTCGCGTCGATCCGCGAGCGTCGCGAGCTCGCGGTCGCTGCCCCGTGAATCATGCGAGTCGTCTCCTTGCTGGCCAGCGGGACGGAAATCGTCTGTGGCCTCGGCGCCGGCGGCGCCCTCGTGGGTCGCTCGCACGAGTGCGACAACCCCGAATGGGTTCGGGCGCTCCCTGCCTGCACGCGTCCAGCGTTCGACGTCAGCGGAGCCAGTCGGGAGATCGATGCGGAGGTGAAACGGCGGCTCCGGGCTGGCGAGCCTCTGTATCACGTGGATGCGGACTTGATTAACACACTGGAGCCTGATCTCTTGATCGCGCAGGTCCACTGTCACGTCTGTGCAGTCACTCCGGATGATGTGGAGCGATCCGGGTGCTCGGTATTGGCGAACCGCATGGTGTCACTATCCGCCGGCAGTCTTACGGAAATCTACGGCGGTATCCGAACCGTGGCGGCCGCCCTCGGACGAGACCAGGCCGGGGACGCATTGGTCACCGACATGCAGGCGCGGATCGGTGCGGTGACCGAGAGGCTACGGGGCCGGCCGCGGCCGACCGTCGTCACGTTGGAGTGGACCGATCCGGTCTTCACATCCGGGAACTGGGGGCCGGAATTGATCGAGGCCGCCGGCGGCGCGCCGCTCCTGGGCGAACCGGGCCTCCACTCGATGACCGTTGGCTGGGAGCAGATCGTCGAGGCGAATCCCGATTACCTCGTCGTGGCCCCATGCGGGTTCAGCCTCGACAGGACCATTCAGGAGATTCCGGTCCTGGAGCGTCTCCCCGGCTGGTTCCAGCTCACCGCGGTGAAAGACGGCCGCGTGGCGCTCGCCGACGGTAACAAATACTTCAATCGCTCCGGCACGACGGTTGTCGAGACGGTGCAGATCCTCGCCGAAATCCTGCATTGCGAACAGTGTGATCCCGGCTGGCGCGGCAGGGCATGGTGTGACTACCACGACATATCAAGACACACCGGCGCCATCCCGGTTCGCGCGTGAACCCGCCTCCTCAGTGCTTGGGCCCCTGTAGCTGCGGGTTAGCGCTGGCGGTCGCTCGCCAGCCCAGGATTGCTCTCGCCAGCACAGCAACGGACGTGCCGCGATGGACGGGGCGCTCCAAGCATGCGGCACGTCTCCGCCCCGCGATTGCCGGTGTCAGGCCCGCGCAGCCCGGACAGTGAGGCGCTCGCCGGCTGGTGACACGCGAGGAAGCCACAGGAGCGTGAGGCCCCAGGCTGCGACGGCCAGAACGGCCAGGCTGACCAGGCTCCGCGCGTGCGCCCCCCATGCCGGAGGCGGCTCGACGAACGAGGGCGCCGCAGGGATCCGCGCCCAGTCGTCGGGAGTCAACAGCACTGCGCGAAACACCAGCGGGTTCCAGAAATCGATCCAGTGCTCGTTGGCGCGCTGCGCCTGCGCCTGGAAGGCCGCATAGCGTTCGGGGTCGGTCCCTGCGATACGAAGGGCGAGGCGATGAAGGACCGCGGCCGGATTGATGAATGCACGCCGCCTGGGTCAAGTCCGTCGTCCTGTAGGTGACGCTCTGGAGCTATCCGTACTGCAAGGACGAGGACCTTCTGAGAGCGAGTGGCAGCGCCGGTATCGAAGCGTTTTGAAGGGAGAAGTCCCGCCTAGCCGACCAAGGGGTACCGCCTAAGGCGGACGAACGCGAACACGGCCAGCAGCACTGTTGGCACCGCCACGCCGGCGAGGCTGCCAGCGACGCGGCGCGACACGGCGCCGGTTTCTTCATCCTCGAACGCGAACCGCGGCAAGCCGGAATAGTCCTCCAGTCTGGCCTTTTCGAAGATGAGCCGGACAAAATGTGCGCGCCAGCGTTCGTGGTACTGCTCGACCTGCTGCACGAACGCGCGGTGCCGCGCCGCACCGGTGCCCGCAATATCGTTCAACGCGTCCTGCATCAAGATGGCCGGCGACAGGAATCGCGCGCGGGCGACGATCTGCTGCTGGGCGGTGAGCTGCTGCGAATAGCGATCGAGCACCGGCCGCACCCGCCGCTCGACCTCGGCGGCGACAGCCACGCGCACCAGGTTGAAGTCGTTCATCGCCTGCTGGGCGTCGCCGGTCACCAGCTCGGGATGATCTTCGTAGTACTGTGCCAGCAGCTTGCTGCCTTCCGCGTTCGCTTCGTCCGACGCCACGCGCGTGGCCTGGATCATCTCCACTCTCGATGGCACTGGATAGATGGCCGTCGCGGCCATGCTGAGGAGCGACGGCACGAGCACGACCAGGGCGAGCCACACGCCGGCGAGCACCATGGCGTTCGTCGCGGACGGCTTGCCCAGCGCACTCACCGCGACGGCTGCGGCAAACCAGAACAGTCCGTACCCCGCGACCGCCGCCGCCCAGAACGCCAGACGCGGCAGGACGCCCGGCGCTCCGAGGTCGACACCGATGATGAGCGACGCCAGGAGCGCAAGGCCGACCACGGCCGCCAGAAACACGGTGAAACGCAGCAGCACCTTGGCGGCCACGAGCGTGCGAAGAGAGATGGGCTGTGAGAGCGCGAGCACCAACGTCCCCTGCTCCTTTTCCGACGACAGCAGGTTGTAGGTGAGGGCAAGTATGAGCAGCGGATAGAGATAGATGAGCACGAAGGCCAGATCGAAGCGGCCGGTGAGCAGCCGATGCGGGTTCTCGATCTCGGTGGCGGCCAGGACCGTCTCTCTGGCATCGGTCGTGATCTTGAAGTAGGAAGGCAGGAGATCGCTCTGGCCGACCGCAAGTGGCGCGAGCGGCGTGGGCGGCAGGACGACATACCGGGCGCCCAGCGAGCGGCCGACCGCGTCCGGGTTGCGTGGATCCGCGAATGCCGAGATCGTGGCGTTCTCACGATTGATACGGACGATCGCCGTCTCGTGCCGCTCGAGCCGCTCCCGCTCCTCGGCCCGTGCCTCGCTGATCGCGTCCTGCTGAAACGCGACCCAGCGGGCGCCGTTGATGGTGCCGTAGCCGATCGCCGCGGCGAACACGCCGATGACCACCCAGATCGAGGCGTCGGCCGAGAGCGATCGCCAGTCGTGCCTGAGGAGCGTCGCCAGCACTTCAGACGACCCCGAGCCGACGCGTCGCGCGCGCCGCCAACCAGCAGGCGGCAACACACCAGGCCAGCAGCAATCCGACGCTCGGCGCCGCCTGCCGCATCGCCCACGAGACGCCCGGGAGCTCGTACCGGAATTCCGGCACCTCGGCCCACAGCGCTGCGCCAGCGGTATAGGCGGCACCGGGTTTCGAGTTCCGCGCGATGTCGTCGTTCATGACGCGCTGAATGCCGCGCCGATACTCCTCGGCTGCGGTGACGAACTCCCGATGGTGGGCGAAATCCGTTCCGGCCAGCGCCATCGACAGCGACCGGACGGGCAGCATCGGTGCGGCCAGCCCAGCCCACTGGAACGCACGGTTCTGCGACTCGTAGCGCTCGAACAGGCCGCCGTAGTGGCGATCGAACACCTCGTTGGCCCGCTCCTCGCCTTCCTGCAGCGAGATGCCAGAAAAATTGATCGGCACCGCGTCCATCGAGGAAACGTTGTACCGGCGCATGAGCTCCTCCCGTCGCCGGTCGAGACGGACACGCATCTCCTCCTGGTTCGACAACTCGCGTTCCATCGCGGTTTGGAACTCGATGGCCGACGGCGTCGGATGGAGCCATGCGGCCAGGTCGGCCGCCGCACGGGTGACGATCAGGCTGTTGGCGAACCAGAACGCCAGCAGGATCACGAGCGCCGTCCGAGGCGAGCGCGCCCAGGCAGAGACCGCAAGCGAGATCGCCACGATCGTCGCGAAGTAGATCAGATACATGACGGCCAGCCACGCCGCCCGCGGCACATCGGCCCGCAAACCCCCGAACTCGGTCGTAGCGGCCAGAGCCGCGACTCCGATGATCGTGGCGGGGACGATGACCAGTCCGAGGGCCGCCGCGACTCCAAGCGCCTTGCCGGCGACGAGATCCCGCGTCGCCACGCCGAGACTGAGCAGCTGTCGCAGCGTGCCCTGTTCGCGCTCCCCCGCGAACGCCGTGAACGACGCGAGCACGATGAACAGCGGCAGGACCACCAGGAACGCTTCGGCCGCGGTCAGCTCGCCGAAGCGCTGGATGGCAGTCCGATCCTGCGCGGGACGATAGCGGAACTCGTTCTGCCTGTGCGCCTCGAGCCAGGCGGC
Source organism: Acidimicrobiia bacterium (assembly GCA_016871375.1). Classification (GTDB taxonomy): domain Bacteria; phylum Acidobacteriota; class Vicinamibacteria; order Vicinamibacterales; family UBA2999; genus VFYY01. The sequence goes on along the minus strand of VFYY01000046.1, from coordinate 13,489 downwards.
GACGCCGACATACGGATCAATCCCGCTGTCGACCAGCGACAGCCGGCTCTTCGGCTTGAAGGCGTACATCCCGTAATGGGCGGCCGAGTGCGGATTCTTGGCAGGCTGGTTCAGCCACTGCGTCCGTGTGGCCTCTTGCGCCTCGAGATGCTGTCGCTGGACGTCGCTGTAGTGCCTCCAGCCGGCGGCGAACGATGCGGCCGACAGCGCCAGCACGAGGATCGCGAGCGCCCGGAACCGGCCGTCCCGCAGCGTCTCGACGACTTCCTTGCGGGCGATCGTGAACATCATACGCAGCCTCTCAGTCGTGCATGTGCTCCAGGTAGATTCTCTCGAGGTCGGCGTGCCCGACTTCCGTCGTCTCGAGCGTTCGCACCAACTTGCCCTGTCTCATGATGCCGACCCGTGTGCCCGACTCTTTGGCGCGAAACAGGTCGTGCGTCGCCATCAGCACGGCGACACCGTCCTGGCTCAGGCGGGCCAGGAGCGCCGAGAACTCGTTGGCGGCTTTCGGGTCCAGTCCGGACGTGGGCTCGTCGAGCAGGAGCGCCCTGGCATTCTTGGCGAGGGCAATCGCGATGCCGACCTTCTGGCGCATACCCTTGGAATAGGTGCCGACCCGCTGGTCGGCCGCCTCCGGCTGCAGGCCGACCTGTTTGAGGAAGTCGAGCAGCTGCACGCGCGTACAGTCGGAGCGCCCGGCCAGCGCGCTGAAGTATTCGAGGTTTTCCAGACCCGTGAGGTTCTTGTAGAGCATTACCGTCTCGGGGATGTATGCCAGGTACTTCTTCGTTTCGAGCGACTGCTCGGTGACGTCGAGACCGTTGATCCGCGCGGTACCGGAGGACGGCTGAACGAAATTGAGGAACAGGTTTATGGTGGTCGTCTTCCCTGCGCCGTTCGCACCGAGTAGGCAAAACACGTCGCCCGGATTCACCCGGAGCGTCAAGTCCTCGAGGGCGGTGACGCCGTTGTAGTGCTTCGTGAGGTGAACGGCTTCGAGCATGACGCCACACCCTACTTGCGGCGAGCCCCGGTGCCTCGCCGAAACCGATGAACAGTCGGAATTGTTCGACGAGTGGGCGCTCAGGCGCCGCGGGCCGTTCCTCCAGCGCCATTCTGTCGATCGATGTACCACGTGCCCAACGATGCTTGTCGCGACCCGTCAGCGCGCGACCGGTCTACCTCCCGCCATTGATCGGCCCCAGCGGACCGCTCATCTGCAGCAATTAGCCATTCATCAAGTACCAGTCGTTGCCGCGCCGGGCGCTTACCTATGCTTGGCCCACGCTGGCTCTCTGTCAGCTGAAGGCTTCACAGGAGTGTCATCTCTATGCATCCATCAACCACAGGGGCGCGCGCGCGTGTGCCTGTCGCCATCGCCGTCCTCGCGCTGCTGGCGGCAGCGCTGCCTGCGGCCGCCCAGCAGAGCGCCACGATCCGCGGACGCGTCACGTTTCAGAGCACCGGCGACCCGGTGCCCGGCGCGGTCGTCGTCGTGGTCGGCAGCGGCCGCACGGCGAGGACGAACGAGCAGGGACAGTACGAGATCGGCAACGTGCCAGCCGGCACGTATGAAGTGCTCGCGCAGCGCGAGCACTTGACAACGACCCGTCAGCGCGTCACGGTCACCGCCGAGCAGGCGTCGGAAGTGAATTTCAGCCTCGCGGTCGCCCCGCTCCGCGAACAGCTGACGGTCACGGCCACGCCGGCCGGTGAAGCGACGACGTTCGAGGCGTTCAACTCGATCGAAAGCTTCGACACGTTCGAGATTGCCCGCAGCGCCGCGTCAACGCTCGCCGAGCTCGTCGATCGGGCACCTGGGGTTGAAGTGCGGAGCTTCGGACCTGGCAGCCAGCGTCCCATCATCCGCGGGTTCGACGGCGATCGCGTGCTGATTCTCCAGGACGGCGTCCGGACCGGCGATCTCTCGAGTCAGTCGGGCGATCACGGAACCACGATCGACCCGGGCAGCCTGGAGCGCGTGGAGATCATCCGCGGGCCGGCGACGCTGCTCTATGGCAGCAACGCCATCGGCGGCGCAGTGCACGCAGTGACGCCGCAGGAGGGGTTTCGAAACGCGCCGTTCAGCGGTCTCCGCGGTCAGATTCTGAGCGAAGGCGGCACCGGCAACGGCCAGGCCGCAGCTAATGCGAACGTCCAGTACGGGAACGGTAGCTGGATGTTCTGGGCCGGCGGCGGCTCGCGCCGAACCGGCGACTATCAGACGCCGGAAGGCCCAGTCGAGAACTCGCACTCGCGTCTGTCGAACGGGCGCGTCGGTGCCACGTACTCGGGCAATCGCGCGTACTTCGGCGTCGGCTACGCGCTCGAGAACGGCCGCTACGGAATTCCATTCGCGGGCGACTTCCACGCCCACGGTGAAGAGGATCATCACGAGGCTGAGGATGATCATGGTCACGATCATGGAGCCGGCGAGGACCACGAAGACGAGCTGCTCGTCGATCTGCAGCCGCGCCGGCACAACGTGCGGCTCGATTTCGGCGTGCGCAACCTGCAGAATCGCTTCGCCGAGGCGCTGCGGGTCGTCGTAAGCCACCTCGACTGGCGCCACGACGAGCTCGAGCGGGAAGGCCCGAGCGAGACGCTCGCCACGCGTTTCGAGAACTCGACGCTGTCGGTCCGTGCGGAACTCGAACAGCGAAGAGCAGGGCGCTTCTCCGGGCGCGTCGGTGTGTCGAGCGAGTTCCGGAGCTACAGCGTTCTTGGCGAGGAGGCCCTGGCGCGCGACACGGACCAGCGCGCGGTCGGAGTCTTTGCGTACGAGCAGATCGAGTTCGGGCCCGCGCGCCTGATGGGGGGCGCTCGGTTCGACGACGTTCGCTACACCACGGATGCACGCAGCGGCCCGGACATCCCGGTCACCGGCGGGCACCGGCACGGCGTCGACGAGTACGGGTACGGCATCCTCGCGCCGGCCACCCGCGACCGCAGCTTGAGCGGCGGCTCAGGGTCTGTCGGCGTGCACCTCGGACTGCGGCCCGGGACGGCATTCGTGGGCACGCTCACGCGCGCCTTCCGCGCGCCGGCGCTCGAGGAGCTCTACAACTTCGGCTTGCACGTGGGCAACCTGACGTTCGAAATGGGCAACACCCACCTCGAGCGGGAGCGATCGATCGGGCTCGATGTCAGCCTGCGGCACCGCGCGACACGTGCCCGCGCCGAGTTCAACGTGTTCCGCTACAACGTCGACAACTTCGTCTACCTGTGGCCCAGCCGCAGCGAGCGGATTCGCGGCCTGCTGCTCGGCCAGTTCCTGCAGGGCGACAGCCGGTTCTGGGGATGGGACGGCGAGGGCAGCGTGGGCCTGCACGACCGCGTATGGCTGCACGTCGGCGCGGGTTACGTGGATAGCCAGCTGATGGCGCGTGATTCGCCCTTGCCCCGCATTCCCCCGCTGCATGGGCGTGTAGCGGCCGATGTCCTGTACGGCGGCCTGACGGTGAGTCCGGAGATTTCGTGGAATGCACGGCAGGATCGCGTGTTCATTCGGCACGAGACCCCGACCGACGGCTATACACTCGTCAACCTGAATGCCTCGTACACGCTCGCGCGACCGCAGTACGCGCACATCTTCACACTGAGCGCGCGCAACCTCACTGACGAGTTGTATCGGCGCCACACATCATTCATCAAGGAATTGGCGCCCGAATTGGGCCGCAGCGTACGGTTCAGCTACGGGATTCGATTCTTCTGACCTGTGATCAGCCATAGCGTGGGGCCGCCCGCGGTGCTGCGGGCGGCCTCCGCGTTCGCCCTCGCATCCGGGTTTTCGGCGCTCGTGTACGAGGTGCTCTGGCTCAAGGAGCTGGGGCTGCTGTTCGGCAACACGGCACACGCGTCGGCGGTCGGCCTGGCCGTGTTCTTCACGGGGCTGGCGGCCGGGAGTTGGTTCTGGGGTGCACGGCTCAGCACGCACCACAGCCCACTCGCGCTGTACGCATGGCTGGAAATCGGCATCGCGGTCAGCGCCGCCCCGTTCTTCTGGCTGATGGATGCGTACCGCGGCCTGTACGCACCGCTCTTCGAATTCGTCGGGTCTTCTCCCGCACTGTTCACGAGTGTGAAAGCCGCGTGCGTGCCCTGACGTTGCCGTTCTATGCGGGTCACCTCTCCGCAGCGCCGCGGCTGCTGCCGGCCGGCCCGATCAACCGCGATGACCGTCCGGTAATCGAGTATGCGGCGCCAGTCACGCACCGCCAGCAACGCACCGGCGCCGCAGGATGGTTCACGTCACTCGCGCTGATCGAGTTCTTCGCCGACCTGCTTGACGCGGTGCCACCGGAAAGTGACCCGTACCTCGCCAGGCTGGACGAGGCCAGCCGGCAATGGGTCCGCGCCGGGTATCACCGGCACGCCGCGGCGGTGCACCGCCGCATCGGCGACGTCGGCCTGGCCGACCGGCACACGGCGGAATTCGAAGCCCTGATTCCCGCGTCGTTCAGGCTTCCCGAGGAAGAGGAACCGGCCGACCGGATTGGCGACTGGGAGCGCAGCCCGTACAATTGAGAGACCTCGATGCTGACCACTCCGGAGGTCCTCCACTTCGTTGGCTACCTGACCGGCGCGACGCTGTACGCGATGCTCCTCGGCATGGCCGTTCGCACGGGCCGCCGCCACGGCGATCGCCTGACGATTGCGACCGGTGCGTTGGGACTGGCGTGGAATGTGGGCGAGCTGACCGCCCACGCATTCACCAGCCTAGGCTTGTCGATGGCGGCCGACTGGATGGCAGCTGCGTCCTATGGCGCGCTCGGGTATCTGGCAGCCGTGGCGGTCCACTCGGCCGGCGCGACACCGCCAGGCGATGGTTCGGCCACGCCGCGGTCGTGGACGCGAGCCGTCCTGACGACGATGTACGTCTGCGCGGGCGTCGCGGCGGTCCTGCATGCCATGGCCGCCGCTGTCGGCCAGGAGCTGCCGTCACGCCCCGGGCTCGTCCTGCTCACGGCGGGGCTGGCCACCGTCGTAGTGCCCTTGCTGTTCATCACCCGACGACAGCCGCACAGCCGCCGCGCCCTCTGGATGAGTGCGCTGGCGCTGTTCGCCGTATCGGCGCTGCATCTCAGCAGCTTTCACGGCGCGTCGGAGACGTGGGGAATCGAGCTGGTGGGCCATCACGCGTCCATTCCGCTGGCCTTCGCGATCCTGCACCAGGACTACCGGTTCGCGCTCGCCGACCTGTTTCTGAAGCGGGCCTTGAGCCTGCTCGCGCTCGTCACCATCGTCTTCGGCGCATGGACGACGATCGCGTCGACGTTCCTCGACGATGGCGTGCTGCTCCCACAGGGAGTCGCCGCGCTACTGGCGCTCTGGACTGGCAGCGCGCTGTTGTTTCCCTGGATCCACCGCAGCATCGCCGGCTTCGTCGACCGCGTCATCCTCTCGCGCACGGGCTATGACACAGTGGTGGGAGAGCTCACCTCCGTGGTGCAACGCGCCGAATCGGCCGATGCCTTGCTGTCGCGCGCGTGCGAAGCGCTGGCGCGGGCACTCGGTGCGACCGGCGTGACGTGGCACGTCGTGCCTGACGTCTCGGAGGTGCCACCGCAGTGCGTGGCGATCCCGACAGCAGAGGCCCCCTACTGCGTCCTGGCGATCGGCAGCCTAGCCGTGGGCCGACGAATGCTGTCCGATGACATCGCGATGCTGGAACGCGTCGCATTCCTGCTGGCGCGCCGCATCGACGCACTGCGGATCACCGAAGAACGATACGAGCGCATGCTCCGCGAGCACGAGATCACGACGCTGGCGACCGAGGCCGAGCTCCGCGCCTTGCGCGCGCAGATCAATCCCCACTTCCTGTTCAACGCGCTCACGACGATCGGGTATCTCATCCAGCAGGCGCCTGCCCGCGCCTTTGACACGTTGATGCGTCTGACCACGCTGCTGCGCGGCGTGCTGCGGTCGGACGGGGAATTCACCACCGTCGCCAGCGAACGCGAGTTGATCGAGTGCTACCTCCGAATCGAGGCGGAGCGGTTCGAGGAGCGGCTGACCGTCTCGGTCGACGTGCCGGACGATCTCGCGCACGTGCCGATCCCGTCGCTCATCGTGCAGCCGCTCGTGGAAAACGCGATCAAGCACGGCATCGCCCCCGCACGGGAGGGGGGCACGGTCGCCGTCGCCGCGACGCTCGACCGTGATGGCGCCGCGCTCCGACTAACGGTCCGGAACACGGGTATTCCGTGGGGATGCGGGCAGCCCGCGACGGGGGGAGGCATCGGGCTGAAGAACATCGAGCAGCGCCTCCGCTGTTATTACGGTGATGCGGCAGCGCTGACGCTCGGCACGGACGCGGGCGGGGCGACGATCGCCGAGATCCGGCTGCCGCTGGTTGATCTGGAGGCAGAGCGTGTGCCGGCGCTTGCGGAAGCGAGGCGGCGATGAGCGGGACCGTGCTGCGCGTCATCATCGCCGACGACGAGCGACCGGCCCGGAAGTTCCTTGCGGGCCTGCTGAAGGAGTGCGACGGCGTGGAGCTCGTCGGCGAGGCAGCGGCCGGCGTTGAAGCCGTGTCGCTGATCGAGTCGCAACGGCCGCACCTGGCGCTGCTCGATCTGCAGATGCCGGAACTTGGCGGACTCGATGTAGCGCGCCGTGTGCCAAAGAGCGCGCTGCCGTTGATCGCGTTTGTCACCGCCTTCGACGATCATGCGATCGAGGCATTCGAGCTGAACGCGATCGATTACCTATTGAAACCGGTGCAGCAGACGCGCCTGCAGGCGACGCTCGACCGTGCCCGAGACCGCATGCGCGCGGCGGAACCGGCCGAGAGCCGCGCGGCAGCGCTGGCGAGCGCGGCGGCCTCGTACGAACGGGCGGCGCGGCGTCCATTCACCGACCGCCTGCCGGTCAGATGTCGCGACGAGGTCGTGCTGGTGTCCGTACGGCAGATTGCCTCGATCGCGTCCGAAGGCGAGCTCCTGCACATCACCACGCTCGCCAACGAGCGGTACACGATCACGCACCGGCTGCACCTGCTCGAGGCGCGACTGGATCCGCGACGGTTCATACGGCTGGGGCGCGGCACGCTCGCCAACGTCGATGCGATCACCCGCGTCAGTCCCATGCCCGGGGGCACGTATCTGGCCACACTCTCGAACGGGCAGCAGCTGCAGGTCAGTCGCATCCAGTCCCGGCTGCTGCGGGATACGCTCCTCAAGCTGTAAACAATGCCATGGGCGCGTCCTTTGCTGCACTCGCGCCAGGAGGACGTCCTTCACGGTGGCGGATCTGCACCCACGCCGGCGGATCTCGCGACAGTGGGACGCGCTGGTCTCGATCGAGAATGTCTTCGTACGCCAGCTACCGGGAGGCGCAAGCTCGAACTCCAAGGTGCATACGGGAGCACCGTGGATGGAGGGCAGCATGGGCGCTTCCGGGCCGAGGCGGTCTGGGGAACGGGAAATACGAGACCCGCGGCGCGTGCGTCGGCGTCAGGCGGTTACGCCGCGCCCAACCGGCCACTAGTCTCGGGCCCGCTTCGAACCATTCCATAGAGGACGCGTCGTTCAGCGGTTCCGTTCGCGGCCCTTCCTGGATTGCTGCGGCGCTTCCGGCGTCGTTTCCAAAGTGCGGCCGCATTGCGCCCAGTGGAACCCGCTGAGAAACTGCGTGCCGCAAACGACGCTCAGGCCGTACGAACGCACGGTGTTTGCAGTAAGGAGTCTCCGATCAGCGGTCGTCGTTCACCAACGCCACGTCCACGATTCCGTCGCCGTCGAGATCGGTGAGCTCCGCTATTGCATCACCGCTGGCCCGGATCTGCAGCACGCGTGCCGGAGACCCAGTCTCGGGCTGAATCCAGCGGCCCTCAAGGGGCGCTCGAACGCCTTTACGGTCCCGCACCGCATCAAGGCGGCCGTACGTCACCTGGCCGAGGATATCGCGGAGCGGGCCGCGATCGAGGACGATGCCAACCGGATTGCGCCGAGGAATCCGGAAGATGATGTCACCCCACGGCGCTCGGCTCCAGCGCGGTTCGTACGCACCATAGCCTTTCTGGGCGCACCACTGCCAGCCGAACACGGGATGGCCCTCGCCGGTCCGGCAGAACGCGGGGACGCCCTCATCGTCACGACCCGCAGGCCGCTCCCCCGGCCAGGGAACCGGGAGTCCCGCGCGCCTGTCGCGACCACGGCCGCGATCGCGTCCCTCTGAGCGGTCCCGTGGGACGGCAACTGGACCCCGCTCCTCCGGTGGCTGCCGTCTGGGTATGGCGACCGGACCTTGTGACGCCCGGATCGTCTCGCCCCCAAGAACGTCCAACAATGCCCAGTTCCACCACTGCTCGTCCACCTTCCCCTGCGCCGACGCCGGGGCCGCGGTGGAGACCGTAAAGGCAAGAGCCATTGCCGCAAGAAAGAAGACCCGCATGACCCTCTCCTCTGTGGGAAGCCATTCCAGCCACGGCAAGGAACATGCCGCGGCCTCTTCCGTCACGCCCTTGGCGAAATGACGTGGTTTCGGCAAGCGCTCCACAGCCGAGGTGTTCTTCCCCGTTCTCTGCCGCGGACATCGACGCGAACGAAAGAGGACAGCAAGAACGGTCATTCGCCGACACATTCGTGACGTACGCTCAGAAAGCGGACGGGGTCGAGCGTGGATTCGGATGCTCGTCAGCGCCAGGCGAACCGGTATTCGACGCCGATCCGAAGTGCGCGCGGATTTCCTGGCGTGAAGTGGATGTCGTCCACGGCCAGCGGTTCGCTGGCCAGTCTCGACGGGTAGAACGTCTGCGCCTCTCGAAAGCTGGTATTGAAGAGATTCTCGATCGATGCGAGACCGTCCCAGTTTTCGGAGAGCCGGCGGCGCAGGTGGAGATCCGCCACTGTGAAGCCAGCCGCCTTCACAGAGCCGTCCTCAACCGCCTGGTGATCGCCCACATGGCGGACGCGCAGTTGTCCTGACCAGCCGCTCCAGTCGCTGAGGACGGCCGCCGTATTGAACGTCAGCCGCGGCGCACGCGCAATCAGCTCCCCAGTTTCGCGGTAGCGTCCGCGCGATGCGGTGACGTCCACCTCCGCCCACAACGAAGACGACATCCGCCATCGCGCCTCCAGCTCGAGTCCATGGCGCCGCGTCGCGCCGCCAGCATCGGTGACACCCTCGTCGCCAACCCAGACAAACTCGCTCTCCAAATCCAGGAGCCACCAGGCGGCGGAAATCTCCGCGCGCGGGCTGAGGATGCGGCGCACACCCAGCTCGTACCCGTTCGCTGCCGGAAGAATCGGCGCGCTCGGGTCGCTCACAGCGCCGCGCGCGTCGTTGCTGTGGAAACCGCGGCCGTCGGGGCGACCGCGGTGACGTCAATCGTGTACTTCAGGTCAAATGGTGACGAATCTTGGGAAGGCGGTTTCGGTTCCTGTGGCGCCGGTTCTTGAGCGGCAACGACGCAGCACCACGCGACGATCAACAGAACGGCAAGGGAAAGGCGCATAGACAAGTCCCGTGGACAGCCACACAAGTCGCCGCCCATGTCGGTTGACTTTAACGCAGGGCCATTCTCCGAACGCGAATCTGCGACTCCTCGCCTCCACCCTCAGTCCAGGCGACGAGGAGTCCGTCGCCGCTGAACGCGGCAACGGGATATACGGCCGATGCGCCATCACTGAGCGGGACGACGGCATTAAACGAGCTGCGCCCCGCCGGTCGAGGCCTGAGGAATACACGGCGGCTGCCGTCAACGATTTCGTCCCACAGCACGGCCACATCGCCACTCTCTGACACCGCCACTTGGGGATGCGAAGTGTTTCGGCCTATCGGCGACATCCGCTCGCGACTGGTAAAGGTCTGGCTGTTGCCGCTCGTTGAAAACTGACCAGGGAAACGCCGTTCTGCTCGTTGAAAATTGACCAGGGTGTTCCGACCGTCCCTGCCGGGGGTGAAGCCGTGTAGGGATGACGAGGTGCACACCATGGCGATGTACGCGAAAGTCCGCAGGATGCGCCTGCGGGACGGCTTGTCGATTAGTGAGATCGCGCGCCGAACGAGCCTGTCGAGAAACACGATCAAGACGTGGCTGCGGACGCCGGTTCGCAGCGAGATGACCTACCAGCGAGCCGCCGGGCCCAAGAAGATTGGGCCCTACGAGGCGACCCTGCGCGAGGCGTTGGCGGCCGATGCGCGCCGCGCGCGCCGCGAGCGTCGCACGGCACGGAAACTCTACGCGCAGCTGACGGCGCAGGGGTTTCCGGGCAGCTACGCCCGGGTGACCGAATTCATGCGCGCCTGGCGGGCCGAGCAAGGGGCGGTCTCCGCGCGCGCGGCGTACGTGCCGTTGACGTTCGCGTGGGGGGAGGCCTTCCAGTTTGACTGGAGCGAAGAGGGCCTCGTCATCGGGGGCGTGTGGCGGAAGGTGCAGCTGGCGCACATGAAGCTCTGCGCCTCGCGCGCCTTCTGGCTGGCCGCCTATCCGAGCCAGGGACACGAGATGCTGTTTGACGCGCACACCCGCTGTCTGGCGGGCCTGGGGGGCGTGGCCGGCCGCGGCATCTACGACAACATGAAGACGGCCGTCGACCGGACGCCCCGGAAAGACCGCGGCCGCGTGGTCAATGCGCGCTTTGCGGCAATGGCGGCGCACTATCTCTTCGAGCCGGATTTCTGCAACGTCGCGTCCGGCTGGGAGAAGGGCCGCGTCGAGAAGGGCGTGCAGGACGCGCGCCGCCGTATCTGGCAGGAGGCGCAGCACGAGCGCTTCGACAGCTTCGCCGCGCTCAATGCCTGGCTGGCGACGCAGTGCCTCGCCGCCTGGGACGCGCCGCACCCGGAGCTGCCGGGGGTGAGCATCCGCGCCGCCTGGACGCAGGAACGCGCCCAGCTGATGCCGATGCCCACGCCGTTTGACGGCTACGTCGAAGTCCCGGCCCGCGTGTCGAGCACCAGTCTGGTGAGCGTGGCGCGTAACCGCTACTCGGTGCCCTGTGCCTTCGCCGGCCACCGGGTCAGCGTGCGGCTGTATCCCGAGCGGGTCGTCATCGTCGCCGAGCCCGGCGTGGTCGCCGAACACGCGCGCGCCGTCGACCGGGATCACGTCGTCTACAACTGGCAGCATTACCTGCCGCTGGTCGAGCGGAAGCCCGGCGCCTTGCGCAACGGGGCGCCGTTTGCCGACCTGCCCGACCCGCTGCAGCGGTTACGGCGGGCCCTGCTCCGGCACGAAGGCGGGGACAAGGTGATGGCCCGAGTCCTGATGGCGGTACCCACGCACGGCGTGGACGCGGTCCTGGTCGCCGTCGAACTGGTCCTGGAGAGTGGCCGGCCCAGCGCCGACCATGTGCTCAACGTGATCGCCCGGCTCACGGACGGCCCGCCGGCCCCGTCGGTCGCCACCGGCTTGACCGTCGCCGCGCCACCGCTGGCGGATCCGCACCGCTACGACAGCCTGCGCGAGGAGGAGGTGACGCATGGCTGATCTCGTCGCCGACTTCAAGCGCCTGCGGCTGTACGGCATGGCCGCCTGCTACGCGGAAGGCCTCGAGCAGGGCCTGCCGGTGATGACCACCGCCACCGCGGGGCTGGCGCAGCTGGTCCAGGCCGAAGCCACCGACCGCGCCACGCGCTCCATCCGCTACCAGATGCACGTCGCCCGCTTTCCGATCCACCGGGATCTGGCCGGCTTCGATTTCGACCAGGCGAAGGTCGATCGCCGCCAGATCAGTGGCTTTGCCACGACGGCCTTTACCGAGCGGGCCGAGAATCTGGTGCTGATCGGCGGGACTGGCACCGGCAAGACGCATCTGGCCACCGCGCTCGGCATCGAAGCCGTGACGCGCCACGGCAAGCGCGTGCGCTTCTACTCCACGGTCGAACTGGTCAACACGCTGGAACAGGAGAAGGCCAGCGGCCGCGCCGGCCGCTTGGCCCATCAACTGATGCACCTGGACCTCGTGATCCTCGACGAGCTGGGCTATCTGCCCTTCTCGCAGTCAGGGGGCGCGCTGCTCTTTCACCTGCTCTCCAAGCTGTACGAGCACACCAGCGTGATCATCACCACCAACCTGGTGTTTGCCGAGTGGGCGAGCGTCTTCGGCGACCCGAAGATGACCACGGCGCTGCTCGACCGCCTGACGCATCACTGCCACATCATCGAGACGGGCAACGAGTCCTATCGCTTCCGCCACAGCAGCCACACGGCCAAGGCTCGCATCAAGCATCGCGAGCAGGCCCGGCTCAAACCGCAGGAGGGCCCCGCCGACACCAACTGACCACGGGATAGAATCACCGTCGGCGGTTACGGCCGCTGGCTTCCTGCCCTGGTCAATTTTCACCGAGCACCACTGGTCAGTTTTCAGTGAGCGTCAACATGCCGGCGAATCCGCTAAGACGCTCGACCGTCCCGGCATGGTCCGCGCCCTCGAGATGGTGAACCATCGTCAGGTGGAGGCCGTGCTCGTCGCCAAGCTGGATAGGATTACCCGCAGCGTCCGCGACCTGTCCGACCTGCTCGACCGCTTCGCCGCCCGCAAGGTTGCCCTTGTTAGCGCCTCCGAATCGCTGAACACGGAAACCGCGTCCGGCCGGATGGTGGTCCGCATGCTGGCGGTCATCGCGGAGTGGGAACGCGAGGCAATCGGGGAACGGACCCGCGACGCGCTAACCGCCAAACGGGCCCGCGGAGAGCGCACCAGCCGACACGCGCCGCTCGGCTTCAGGTTGACCACCGCCGGCACGCTCCAGCCCGACGAGGCCGAACGCGACCAGCTGCGCGTCATCGCGGAGTGCCGCGCCGCCGGCTACCCGTGGACCGGCATCGCCCGCGAGCTCGCCAAGTTGGGCTACGTGACGCGCTCAGGCCGCCCGTGGACGCTCTGGAACGTCCGCAGCGCCTACACCACCGCCGCCAGGATCGGCACCGTCAGAACCGCCTAGAACGCGCGCAGGGAACGGCCGTAGGTTCATCGCGAGCCCACGGCCGCAACCGTTGCGCGGTCCGACTCCTCCGATTTCCGCTATTCAGTTTCCAAAGAACGGCGCAATATCCGACGCGTTTAGGCGTTGAGCCAACGCAGCCCAACTCCAGCCAGTTGCATTACCCAACCGGCATCGCGACCGAGGCTGATAAACGGTTCACGAATGACGGTTACGCGCCGCATCCAGCTGCCCCCCTCGCCTCGCACGCGCGCGCGTGAGACTGTCCACGGTTGTTTGCCTCACGTGTCCCCCTGCCTTCCTGAGACAACGCCCGCAAGTTTCCATGTAGTTTCAGTAGAGACAGCTGGGCGGGGGGACATCCACACCTTATAGGTGTGTGGATTTGTCCCCCGAACGCCTGAAGGGACATCAGGGGACATGTCCCCACGCTTGTCCCCCGAGTCCGTCCCCCACTAGGACGCTGCCGAATATCGACCTTCACGAAGGCCCCAGCGATGAATGCCGTCTGGCGTTTGGGTGACGCAGACGAATTTGCTGTTTCGTCCACGGTCGAGCGTCTTTTTGACGGTGTCCTCTTTCGCGTTCGTCT
>VFYY01000045.1 GCA_016871375.1 Acidimicrobiia bacterium | reverse complement strand
ACGCGCGCTGGTTCCCCGAGCCGGAGCGCGTCGGCCATGCCGGCCTGCGCGGCATCCGGTTCGGCCTGGCGCAGCCGGCCATCTTCAAGACGCAGCTCCGCGCGCTGCTGCGCGCGTCGGCGCACGGCTCGCTGCGGGTGATGTTCCCGTTCGTGTCGTCGGTGCAGGAGGTCCGCGGCGCGCGCGCGCTGCTGCGGGAGGCGCGCACCGAGCTGCGGGCGCGCGGCGCGCCGTGCGGCGACATCGCGGTCGGCATCATGATCGAGGTCCCCTCCGCCGCCTTCACGGCGTCGCTGCTCGCGCGCGAGGCGGACTTCTTCACGATCGGGACCAACGATCTGATTCAGTACACGCTGGCCGTGGACCGGACCGACGAGCGCGTGTCCGACCGCTACCAGCCGCTGCACCCCGCCGTGCTGCGGATGCTGCGGCAGGTGCGCCGCGGCGCCGTCCGGCAGGGGATTCCCGTGTCGGTCTGCGGCGAGATGGCGTCGGACCCGCTGCTGCTGCGGCTGCTCATCGGCTGCGGGCTGACCGAGTTCAGCATGACGCCCGGCGCGCTGGCCGTGGCCCGCCGCGTCGTCGCCGACACGCACGCGGGCGCGATGGGCCGGATTGCCGCGCGGGTACTCACGCTCGGCACCGTGGAAGAGATCGAGCGCTTCCTGTCGGACACGCTGGACGGGGGCGCCGCGGTCGGCAACGAGGTGAACACGCAATGAGCGACGTGACGCGGGTGGAAAAGCCCTGGGGCTACGAGCTGCACTGGGCCAAGACGGATCGGTATGTCGGCAAGGTGCTGCACGTGAAGGCCGGGCACGCGCTCAGCCTGCAGTACCACAACAGGAAGGACGAGACGATCTACCTGTACTCGGGGAAGATGCTGTTCGAGGTCGGGCGCGACAGCGGATCGCTGAAGAAGATCGAGATGGGGCCCGGCGACGTCTTCCACGTGACGCCGACGACCGTGCACCGCATGACGGCCATCGAAGACTGCGACATCCTGGAAGTCTCGACCCCCGAGCTGGACGATGTCGTGCGTCTGGAAGATCGGTACGGACGTCAGGGTCGGTAGGGGCGACGCATGCGTCGCCCGTAAACGTGGAGCGCGTGCATCCTTACGGGCGCGGCATGCCGCGCCCCTGCCACGACAACGCGTCCGCTAAAACGGAATATCGTCGTCGGTAATCGGGTCCATCGGCGGCTCGTCGGCACCGCCACCGCCGCCGCCCGCATGCGACCGGTCGCGGTCCACGCCGCCACCACCGCCGCGGCCGCCTCCACCGCCGCCCAGCAGCGTGATGCGATCCGCCTTGATCTCCGTCGTGTAGCGCTTGTTCCCGTCCTTGTCGTCCCACTGCCGCGTCTGCAGGCGCCCCTCGACGTAGATCTGCTTGCCCTTCGTCAGGTACTCCTGGAGGCTCTCCGCCTGCTTGCCCCACAGAATGACGCGGTGCCACTCCGTCTTTTCCTGACGCTGATTCTGCTTGTCGTTCCACACCTCGGTCGTGGCGAGGTTGAGCGTGGCCACGGCGGCGCCGCCCGGCGTGTAGCGCAGCTCCGCGTCGCGGCCGAGATTGCCGACAAGAATCACTTTGTTCACGCTGCCCATGGATATCCTTTTCTCACCGCCCCATGACAGGGGAGGTCACAGCGGTCACTGCGGCTTCTGGGCGCGCGCGAGCCGATCGAGGCTTTGCCGCGCGAGCTGCGCGGCCGTGCTGTCGGGGAAGCTCTTGATCACCGTCTCGTAGGACGAGCGCGCCGCATCCGCCTGCCCGAGGCGCTCCTGCGCGAAGCCCCGCTTGTAGTACGCGTCGGGCACCGCATTGGCGCCGGGATAGTTCTGGATGACCTGATTGTATGCGGTAACGGCGTCGCCGAACTGGTTCTGCTGGAAGTAGCTTTCGCCGATGTAGTACTGCGCGTCGTCGGCGAGATCGGATCGGGGAAACGCCCGTAAGAACGCCTCGAAGCCGAGGATCGCGCTCGAGTACTGGCCCGCGAAGTAGTCGGTGCGGGCGGGCTCGAACAGGCGCTGGGGTGACAACCCGGCAGTGGACGGTACTGCGGGCGCCGGGGCGGGAGGCAGAGGCTGCGGCGTCGTCGGCACGGGCGCGTTCGGATCGACCGGCACCGCCACGACCGGCGGCGGCGCCAACGCCGCCTGCTGCAGCGCCTGGACCGTGTTGCGCAGCGCCTCGAGCTCCTCCCGGAGCGCCGTGATGCGCACGTTGGTGTCGTCGGACCGCTCGCGGATGACGCCCACCGCATCGCTCAGCTCGTCCACCATCAGGCGTTGATCGGCGAACCCCTTGCGCATCGCCTCGTTCTGCGCGTCCAGCCGCGCCGTGATCGCCTTGAGCGCCTCGGCCAGCGCCTGGTTCTGCGCGGCCAGCGTCAGCGCGAGCTGCTGCGCCTGCTCCTGCAGCATGCGGACGTCGGCGGCGAGCTGCTGGTGCTCGCGGTTCTGGGCAAGCGCCGCGCCGGGAATCAACAGGAGTGCGATGAGCGCGATATGAAACGTCTTCATGCAGCCCTCAGCTTGTCGTGATCACTGCGACAACCCTCATCTCGCCGTGATCACGAACTGCGCGCGGCGGTTCTTCCCCCACGCGCTCTCGTCATGGCCCGGATCGAACGGGAACTCCTTGCCGTAGCTCACGGTGCGCAGGCGGTTCGGCGAGATGCCGAGCGACACCAGGTAGGTCATCACGGCGGCGGCGCGGCGTTCGCCGAGCGCCAGGTTGTATTCCGCCGTGCCGCGCTCGTCACAGTGTCCCTCGATCAGGATCATCCAGGTCGGGAATTTCTTCAGCAGCTCCGCGTTGGCGGCCACGACGGCGCGCCCCCGATCGTCCAGGTCCGCGCTGTCCAGGCCGAAGAACGCGGGCTTCAGCGGCGACTGGCGGTTCAGGTCGTCGAGCAATCGGTTCGCGATCGAGTCCTCGGACAGCGGCTCGGCCGGCACCGGGAGCGGGTCCTCGATGCGCTCGGTGGGCCGCGGCGCCGGCGGGGCAGCGGTGACGGCCGGGGGCGTGGCGGTCGCGGGCGGCACCGGGCGCGCGATCGGCGGCTGCCGTCTGGCGCACCCGGCCGCAAGACTCGTCATTACGATCAGAACGACAAGAGCTCTCGACATCATCCGCTTACGGGCGACGCATGCGTCGCCCCTACCCCCTGCCACCTAGTTGGACCACGCCGGCGTCGTATTGTTGCCGTCGCGCGTCAGCTGCTTCACGAGGCGGCCGTCGCGGCCGATCGTGAAGATCTGCCAGCGTCCCGCCCGCGTGGACGAGAACGCGATGTGCCGGCCGTTGGGCGCATACGCGGGGCTCTCGTTGGTGCCCTCGCCGAACGTGATCTGCCGCGTCATCCCGCTCGCCAGGTCGAAGATCTTGATGTCGTAGCCCGGCCCGGTCCGCGCCGCGAACGCGATCTCGTTGAACGGCGCCGGCGACCACGTCGGCCGATCCGCGTACGACTCGTTGGTCAGCCGCCGCAGGTTCAGCCCGTCGGCGCCGACGATGTAGATCTGCGGGGTGCCGGAGCGGTCGGACGTGAAGGCGATCTGCGTGCCGGTGGGCGACCACGTCGGCGAGCTGTCGCCCGCCGGATGATTCGTAATCCGCCGGACGCCCGAGCCGTCCACGTTCATGGCATAGATTTCCGGATTGCCGTCGCGGTTCGACATGAACGCCATCCGCGTCCCGTCGGGCGAGAACACCGGCAGGAAGTTGCTGCCCTGGCGCTTGGTCGGGTTCTCGCGAACGCCGCGATACAGATACGAGATGAAGATGTCCGGGACCGGCACGTAGCTCGTGTAGGCGACCGCGCGGGCATCCGGCGACCAGGACGGGTTGATGTTCAGCTGGCGGCTCGTCGTCACGCGCCGGGAGTTCGCGCCGTCGTAGTCGGCGATGTAGATCTCCTTGACGTCGCGGTTCTCGACAGGACCGGCGACGCGCTCGCGGTTGCGATCCGAGGCGAACGTCAGCCTGGTCCGCGCCACGCCGCGGAGGTTTCTCTGCTGCTGGTGAATCTCGTCGGCGATGGTGTGCGCGTAAAGCCGCGGGTTCGCGTCGGTCCCCGTGTATTCCTTCGAGAAGACCGCCTGCCGCGTGCGCACGTTGAAGAGGCGCACTTCGACGCGCACGTTGGCGCCCATGCGCTGCACGGTGCCGAAGATCACGCCGTCGGCGCCCAGCTCCCGCCACGAGTTGAAGTTGATCTGGTCCGCCGTGCGCGCCGCCGGCACGGTGGAGTAGGTGTCGCGCGGGATCAGGTAGAACTCCCGCTCGAAGGCGAGGTCGTCCCAGAGGACCTGCGCCACCGTCTTGGCCACCTCGGCGGCCTCGGGGTTGAGCGCGACGAAATCGGGGATCGCGTACCGCGGCGGCGTCCCCGGGTCGCCGCTGATGACGACCGCGATCTCCGAGGGCTGCTGCGGCGCGGGCGCGGGTTGTTGCGGGGCCTGCCGGGCGCCCGCGAATGCGGCGGCGCCCGCGACGGCGAGAACCCCCAACGCCCAACTTCCAACTCCCAAGAAACGCATGCGCATCACCGTTGATATTCGAACGCCACCCGCATCGTCAGCGTGGGATTCGGGTACTGCACCGGCAGCTCCGGCAGCCGCGTCCGCAGCAGCGCCTGCTGCGCGGCCAGGTCCAGCGCGACGAACCCGCTCGGCTGGAATACCTGCACCCCCTGAATCGAGCCGCTGCGCGCGATCGTGAACCGCATCACCGTCGTCCCCGCGACGCCCTGCTGCGACATCCAGTTCTGCTGGATGAGGGCCACCATCTGCTGCAGGTACTCCGGACAGCAGAAGTCGGTCACCTCGAGCTGCACGCCGGCGCCGCCGCCCCCACCCGTCGAGAGTCCGAAGCCCTGGCCGCGCGAACCGGTTTCCGTGCGCGTCGCACCCGGCGTCGGCGGCTCTTCGGTGGGCGGCGCCACGCGACGGCGCGGCGGGCGCGTCTCCTCCGCGATCGTCTGTTTCGGCGGCTCCGGAGGTGGCGGCGCCACGGCAGCGGGTTTCTCCACGGGCGGCGGGACCGCGCGTCCCGCCATCGGGGTCATTCCCTGGCGCGGCCCCTGCGCGCCCCCGAGGCTGACCATCATCACCGACCTGGGCGCGTCCGCTTCCACGTTCCAGTCGAGCGGACCGAACAGGAACAGGCCGACGACGACGCCGTGCAGCGCCACCGACCACGCCAGCATCGAGTTGAACCGCTCGGGCCGCAGCCGGCGCGCGACGATGACGTCGGTCACTTCCGTCATCGTTCTCCGGGCAGCCGCGAGAGGATGCCGACGTTCTGGACGCCGGCTTCCTTCAGCCGGTCGAACACCTCGTAGAGCTCCTGCAGGTTCACCTGCTCGTCGCCGCGGAGGTAGACGACCTTGTCGGTGCGGGTCAGCATCATCTGGCGCACGCGCTCGGCGAGCACGTCGATGCGGATCGCCTCCTTGTTGATGAAGACGGCGCGGTCCTCGCGGTAGGAGAGCGGCAGATCGACGAACAGGCGCTCGCTCGCGATCTCCTGCGACCGCGCCGCCACGGGCAGCGTCACCTCGACGCCGCGCTGCAGCATCGGCGCGGCCACCATGAAGATGATGAGCAGCACGAGCATCACGTCCACGAGCGGAATGACGTTCATCTCCGAGAGCGTCGGCGAGATGCGCCGCCCGCGTTGATGCCGCCCACCCGCGTTGGGCGCCGATGACATGACCTTCGGCATCGGTGCTACCAGGGAACGGAGGTCAGGAGCACGGATTCACACGGAGAAACGGAGGAACGGAGCATTCTGTTCAACCAGAATGATCTCCGCGCCTCCGTGCCTCCGTGCCTCCGTGTGAATTCCGTGGCCTCCGCATCCTCCGTGTCCTCCGTGTCCTCCCTACGTGAAGTTGCGCTCGGCGATGTTCAGGAACTCGAGCGCGAAATCGTCCATCGCCGCCGCAAACTCCTTCACGCGGTGCGTGAAGTGGTTGTAGAACACGGTCGCCGGAATCGCCGCGAACAGACCCAGCGCCGTCGCGATGAGCGCCTCGCTGATGCCCGGCGCCACCACCGCGAGATTGGTCGAGCCGGTGGCGCCGATGCGCTGGAACGCGATCATGATGCCCACGACGGTGCCAAAGAGGCCGATGAACGGCGTGACGCTCGCCGTCGTGGCGAGAAACGCCATGCGCTTCTCGAGCTTGCTCACTTCATTGGTGGCGGCACGGATGAGCGCGCGGTCGACGCCGTCGAGGCTCTTGAGAATTGGACGCGCGGCAACCGGTCCCTGGTGGGTCGTGCCCGCGCCCGCCGCGGGGTTGTGCGCGCCGGTCACGCGGAACTGCGCGTTCATCTCCGCATAGCCCGCCTGGAACACGCCCACGAGCGGTGTCGCCGGCACCGACGGGCAGACCGCCTGCACCTCCGAGAACTTCGCGCTCTTGCGGAAGACGTCGAGGAAGCGATGCGTGTCGCGCTCCGATGCTTTGAACGCGACATGTTTCTGGAGAATGATGGCCCAGGACGCGACGGAGAACAGCACCAGGAGGACGAGCACCGCCTGGTTGATCGGGGTGGTGTCTCTGATCAGGCTGACTACATCGAAGCTCCCGGGCGGAGAAAACGCTTCGTCCTGCACCTGCAGCAGTGCAATGACGAGGGAGCCAAGCGTGTACAACGAAGCCTCCGGATCATCGGGCAGCGCGCGCACGATGGCGGGGTCCCCGCCGCGCCTGCGCGGTGGGGTGCCGATGCGCAGTTCGAGCGAACGTAGCATGCGACCGGAGTGCTGTCAACCGCGTGATACGATGGAACTTCCGCTTACATGCTGCGTTGTCTCCGCATCCGGAACCTTGCGGTCATCGAAGCCGTCGAGGTCGAGTTCGAGCCGGGGTTCAACGTGCTGACCGGCGAGACGGGCGCGGGCAAATCAATCCTCGTGGAGGCCGTCGGCCTCCTCCTCGGCGCCCGCGCCTCGTCGGATCTCGTCCGCACCGGAGAAGCGCTCGCCACGATCGAAGCGATCTTCGAAGAGCCCTCGACGTCGCCCGGGGCAGGCGCCAGCGAGCTCGTCGTCCGGCGCGAGCTGAACAGCCAGGGACGCAGCCGCTCGTTCCTCAACGGCGCGCTGGCCACGGCGGCCGCGCTGCGTGACCTCTCCGCGCGCCTCGTCGAGCTGCACGGGCAGCACGAGCATCAGGCGCTGCTCGACCCGCTGACGCATCTTCCGCTGCTGGACGAGCACGCGGGGCTGGACGCGCTGGCGTCGCGTGTCGCCGGAGCCTGGTCGCGCGTGCGCGCCGTCCGCGAGCAGCTCGAGCGCTCGCGCATGGACAGCCGTGAGAAGGCCGCGCGGCTCGAGCTGATCGGGTTCCAGCTGGGCGAGATCGAGAAGGCGGCGCCGAAGCCGGGCGAAGACGAGGAGCTCGCGGCGACCAAGCAGGTGCTCGCCAACGCGGAGCGGATCCAGCGGCTGTGCCAGGAGAGCTACGCCGCGCTCTACGAGAGCGACGAGGCCGTACTTGCCGGCCTGAGCGGCGTCTGGAAGCGAGTGGGCGAGCTGGCGACCATCGACCCGCAGTTCGCCCCCTACGCGGACGCGCGGGAGGGAATCAAGGGGCAGCTCGAGGACCTCGCATTCTTCCTGCGCCAGTACGCGGACGGCGTGGATGCGTCTCCGGGCCGGCTCCAGCAGGTGGAAGACCGCCTCGCGCTGCTGGAGCGCCTCAGACGGAAGCACGGTCCGACGCTGCAGGACGTCATCGACCGCGGCGTCGCGCTCGCCCGCGAGCGCGACCTGCTCACCGGGGCAGGAGCGCGCGCCGAGGACCTGCAGGCGGCGCTCGAGGCCGCCAACGGCGCGTTCCTGACGGCGGCAGGCGAGCTCTCGCGCATGCGCCGCGACGCGGCCACGCGGTTCGCGTCCGGGATGGAGGCGCTGCTGGCCGACCTCGCCATGGCGCGCACGCGGTTCGAGGTCCGGCTCAATTCGGGAGAGCTCGCACCCGAGGCCTGGAGCGAGCGCGGGATCGATGAGGGCGAATTCTTCGTCTCGCCGAACCCGGGCGAGGACCTGCGTCCCCTGGCGCGCATCGTCTCCGGCGGTGAGCTGTCGCGCGTCATGCTCGCGCTCAAGACGATGACCGTAAATCGAAATGGGGTCGGGAGTCATTTAAAGAGGACACCGACGCTGATCTTCGACGAGGTGGACGCCGGGATCGGTGGGCGAGTGGCGGAAGTCGTCGGCGCGCGGCTGCAGGCGCTCGGCAGCCGGTTCCAGGTGCTCTGCATCACCCACCTGCCGCAGATCGCCGCGCGCGGCACCACGCAGTTCCGGATCGAGAAGGCGGTCCGCGGCGCCCGGACGGTCACCTCCGTCGCGCGGCTCGACGCCGGCAGGCGGGTGGACGAGATTGCGAGAATGATTGGCGGGGCGGCGATCACCGACGCCGTCCGCGCCACCGCGATCGAGATGCTGAGCGCTGCAGGCGAAAGCGAAAGCCGAAAGCGAAAAGCCCGGCGCTAACTGATATGGCAAAGAAGTACCTCATCGAGACGTTCGGCTGCCAGATGAACGTCCACGACTCGGAGCGCATGGCCGGGCTCCTCGACCAGGCCGGCTACGAGCCGACCACCGACGATCTCGATGCGGATGTCATCGTCATCAACAGCTGCAGCGTGCGCGACCACGCCGAGGAGAAGCTCTATACGCGCCTGGGCGAGATTCGCGTCCTCGAGGAGGAAACCGGACACAAGCCGCTCGTGGCGGTGGCCGGCTGCGTGGCGCAGCAGGAGGGCGAGCGGCTGCTCAAGAACACCAACGGCCGCGTCATCGACGTCGTGCTCGGCACCCAGCGCCTGAAGATGCTTCCCGTCCTGATCGAGAAGGCCGCGCAGTCGCCGTTCGCCGAGGTGGACATCAACCCGTGGGACGACGTGACGTTCCCGCTGGGGATGACGCGCCGGACCGATCCGGTGAAGGCGTACGTGACGATCATCGAGGGCTGCAACGACTACTGCACCTTCTGCGTCGTCCCGTACACGCGCGGCCACGAGCGGATGCGCGCAAAGGCCGACATCCTGGCGGACGTGCGGCAGGCCGTGGACACGGGCCGGAAGGAGATTCAACTGCTCGGGCAGATCGTCAACCACTACGAGGCGCCGGACGATCCGGGCTGCGACTTCGCGGACCTGCTGGCCGCCGTCAACGACGTTCCCGGCGTGGAGCGGATCCGGTTCGCGAGCCCGCACCCCCGGCATACCGGTGCGCGTCTCATCGAAGCCGTGCGAGACCTCCCGAACGTCTGCAAGCACATGCATCTGCCGGTGCAGTCCGGCTCGACGACGGTGCTGCAGGCGATGCGGCGCCGTTACACGCGCGAGAGCTACCTCGACCTGGTTGCCGCGATTCGCGAGGCGATGCCGGAGGCGACGCTGTCCACGGACATGATCGTGGGGTTCCCGGGCGAGACGACCGGAGACTTCGAGGAGACGCTCTCGCTGACCGAGGCGGCGCAGTACCACAGCATGTTCTCGTTCAAGTACTCCGAGCGCCCCAACACGCTGGCGTCCAGACGGCTGCCGGACGACGTGTGCGAGGAGGAAAAGACGCGCCGTATCGTTGCGCTCCAGCGACTGCAGCGGGACATTCAGTCGCGGCTCCACGCGCGGGCGGTCGGCACCACCGTGGACGTGCTGGTGGACGCGGTGAGCCGCCGCCGCGAGGGCGAGATGTCCGGGCGCACCAGCGGGAACACCGTGGTCAACTTTCCCCTTCCTGCGCACATCGGTGCACCGGCCGGCTGGCTCGGGCGCACGGTGCCGGTGAAAATCCTGCGCGCGGGACCCAACAGCCTCTGGGGCGAAGTCGCCGAGCAGCCGATACGGGGGTGGCACGGGGCATGCGGACCAGGGACTCCCGGTGCGGGGCGGTCATGTTGATTGAGATGAGCATCAAGGGGCTGATGGTGGATCCGATCACCAACATGCCCATCGTGATCCTGAAGGACAAGCAGGGCGAGCGCGTGCTGCCGATCTGGGTCGGCATCTTCGAGGCGAACGCCATCGCGCTGCAGATCGAGAACATCGCGACGCCGCGGCCGATGACGCACGACCTGCTGCGCAACATCATCACGGACCTCGAGGGGCACGTGGACCGCGTGGTCGTCTCCGACCTGAAGGACAACACCTTCTACGCGCTCATTCACCTCACCGTGCGCGGCGAGCGCGTCACCATCGACGCGCGGCCGAGCGACGCCATCGCGCTCGCGCTGCGGACGCGGTCGCCGATCCTGGTGGAGGAGACGGTGATCGACAACGCGAAGACCGTGGACTTCACGTCGGACCGGGCCGACAACGAGCGGCTGCAGAAGTGGCTCGAGAGCCTGGATCCCGAAGAGCTCGGCAAGTACAAGATGTAGGCCGCAGGCCCAAGGCCCAAGGGCTCAAAAAGCCCCTTCAGACGGGCGCATAACTATTCTCGAAACCAGCCATCGACCCTCTCGAGGGCCGATTTGTCTGCCGGCCGACAATTTCTTCCTGCTACAATCTCCGGCCAGCTGATGATCGTCGCCATCGCCAACCAGAAGGGTGGCGTCGGCAAGACCACCACCGCCGTGAACCTCGCGGCGGCGCTGGCCCTGCGCGGCCGCCGCACCCTGCTGATCGACCTCGACCCGCAGGGCAACAGCAGCATCTCGTTTCTCACCCACGACCTCATCCAGCGCAGCACCTACGACGCCATCGCCGACCCGAACGTCTCGCTCGCCGACATCATCCAGCCGGCGCCCCTCGAAAACCTGTTCATCGCGCCGGCGCGCATCGCGCTCGCCAAGCTCGAGTCGCGGCTCGTGGGGGAACTCGACGCGCACTTCAAGCTGAAGGACAAGATCGCCCAGCTCGCCGGCCAGTTCGATCACATCGTCATCGACTGCCCGCCCGCGCTCGGCCTGCTGACGGTGAACGCGCTCGTCGCCGCCACGCACCTGCTCATCCCGATTCAGTCGTCGTACTTCGCGCTGGAGGGCACCGACGACCTCCTGGAGACGATCGAGAAGGTCCGGCAGCGGCCGAACCCCGCGCTGCGCATCCTCGGCGTCGTCATCACGATGCACGACAAGCGCACCGCGCTGGCGCGCGACATCCGCGACCAGATCCAGAAGGTGTTCGGCGGGAAGGTCTTCAAGACCGTCATCTCGAAGAGCGTCCGGCTGGAGGAGAGCCCCGCCTACAAGGAGTCGATCTTCACGTTCGCGCCCGAGTCGCCGGGCGCCACCGACTACTACAGTCTCTGCGAGGAGGTCATCGAACGTGTCGAAGCGCGGACTGCCTGATTCGCTGCGGATGCGGCATGACGTGCACTACGTCGAGGCGCTGACCGCGTCGGCGGGGGCGCCGGTGGGGCGCATGATCTCGATCGAGCTCCTCGACCCGAACCCCACGCAGCCGCGCCAGGTCATGGGCGACCTGTCGGAGCTGATGTCGTCGATTGCCGAGAAGGGCGTCATCGAGCCGTTGATCGTCCGGGCGGTGGGCGACCGCTTCCAGATCATTGCCGGCGAGCGCCGCTACCACGCGGCGGTCCAGGTGGGGCTGCGCGAGGTCCCGGTCATCATCCGCGACGCCGACGACGTGGAGGTGATGGAGCTGGCGCTGGTGGAGAACCTCCAGCGCAAGGACCTGACCGCGTTCGAGGAGGCGGAGGCCCTGCAGCAGCTCGCGCACAAGTGCGGCTACACGCACGAGGACATGGCGCGGAAGCTGGGGAAGTCGCGGACGGCGATTACCGAGTCGCTGTCGCTGAACAACATGCCCGACGAGGTCAGGAACCTTTGTCGGCTGGCCGACATTACGTCCAAGTCGACGCTGCTCCAGATCGTCCGGCAGGGGTCCGCGCAGAAGATGCTGGTGCTCCTCGAGAAGCTCGCGACGCAGGGCGCGGTGACCCGCCAGGAGGTCCGGAAGGAAACGGCCACGGGCAAGCCGGCACGCCCCAGGTCGTTCGTCTTCTCGTTCCGCCCGCCCACCAAGACGTTCCAGCTGCGGATGGCGTTCAAGAAGGGACGCGTGGACCGCGGCGAGATCATCGAGGCCCTCGAGGCCATCATCAAAGAGCTGAAGTCCTCGCGGTAACCCCCAACACCCACCATCCAACTCCGAAGGCGCTCGTTTTGGGCGTTGGCGGTTGGAAGTTGGGCGTTTTCTTCAACGTCGCATAATCGGTGTTATGTAAACCTAAGTCTCAGGCCGTCCAATTACGGCCGGAAAACGAGGCGTCTGGCACCGTCAGTTCAATCGGCCGGTGCCTGGGATGGTGCTCCACTTCCACCCCCTCGCGGCTCACGGTCACCACAAACGCCACCGCATCGTGCGTCCGCACGCCAAGACACGCAAAGGGGACCCGCAGCTCCGCGACGTCACCTGCGGCGAAGAGAACGCCGTCCACCGCGCGCGGCATCCAGTCGCCTCCCGGCGTCCGCTCGACGACCCTCATGTGCAGCAGGCCGCCGCGGTCGTCCCGAACCTCGACGCGGAGCCCGGCCGGTGTCAGGAAGCTGAGGCTCAGCGCGGCGCCCCGGGCCAGAAGCTGCCGCATGGCCACCGTCGCGTCCACCCGGACGTAGAGGTGCTCGAGGTCGAATCCGAACTCGACCACCGAGATGCCGTCGTGGCGCTCGGCCGTCTGGTGCATCGCCCCGGCCGCCTCTGACGCCACCACCCTGCCCGCGCCCACCCACTCGAAGTAGCTGGTGATGGCCCCGTCGATCTCCGGGTGGATGAACCCGGTCGGCTCCTCGATCTCGACCGCCGGCACCGCCGTCGTGATGTTGCTGACGAACAGCTCCTCCGGGATCGGCCGATCGAGCGCCCGGTAGACGTTCCGGACGTGGCGGCGGAACAGGTCGTCGAAGGCGAGGTCGTGGGCCGACGAGTGGTCGTCGCCGTACCACCAGAACCAGTCGCTGCCTTCGGCGATCAGCATTTCCTCATACGCGCGGCGAAGGGGGTCAGACCCCATGAGTCGACCCGTGTCATGGGGTCTGACCCCCTCAGCCTGTGCCGCCGACTCGAGCGTCCGCCGGGCCTCGGCGAGCTGGCTCCAGGCCCGGTGATCGTCGGCGTGACCGATCCAGATGTAGAAGTCGCCGTTGATCCACGACCCGGGGAAGATCGACGGCAGCGCCTCGGTCGCTCCCTCGCACGCCTCCGCCATGGTCACCGTCCGCAGCTCCGGGTGCGCGGCCAGGCCGCCGTAGAGGGCGCGCAGGAAGGGCCGTCCCTGGCTGTCGTAGTACTCCCACGCGTTCTCGCCGTCGAGGATGACGAAGACCGTCGCCTCTCCCCCGCCGGTGTTCGCGCTGTAGCGGCGTCCCGCGGCGGCCAGGCGATGCAGGAAGTCGCCGGCGGCGCGCTCGGCGGACCAGGAGGCGTAGGTGAAGCCAATCAGGTCCGAGAGCCCGTGGTCGCGGAAGCCGCACGCCACGGCGGCGGCGCCGGCCCCGACGCGATACGGGCGGTACAGCACTTCGGGCTGCTGCAGCTCGCCCTCAGCGCCGCGGCTCAGCGCGCCTCCCAGCGTCCGCGCCAGGATCTCCTCGTCGGTGGCCATCCAGCGGATGCCGGCGTCCGCCACGAGCGGCACCATCGCGTCCGAGACCGATCCCTCCGACGGCCAGAGGCCCAGCGGCCGCGTCCCGAAGAGCCGCTCGTGATACGCCACGGCGCGCGCCAGCTGCTCGGCCGCGTCCTCGGGGTGGCGGAACGGCTCCCTGGGCATGCGTGACTGCGGGTGCGTGCGCAGGTAGACATCGGTATCGCACAGCAGCGGCAGGATCGGGTGGTAGAAGGGCGACGTCGACAGCTCCACCTGCCCGCGCGCGGCGGCCTGCGCGTACTCGGGAATCACCTTGTTGAGGATTTCCAGCTCGATGGCGCGGAGCTCCTGCTTGTCCCCTTCAGTGAAGCCGCGCTCCCTGGCGATGAAACGCCGTACGCGCGCGTCGCCGTCCAGGTAGTCCTGGTCGAGCCACACCAGCTTGTGCCACACCTGCAGGTCGCGGATGTCGTCGGCCGAGAACTGCGCCGCCTGGGCACGCGCGCTGAGGCCGCCGTTCCCGCTCCCCCGCCTCTCGGCGAGCTCCCGGTACCGCGGATACGGGTCGATCATGCGCGGCCGGTGGGCGTGGAAGAAGTGCTCGACGCAGAAGGCCCGCTCCTCGTCCGAGAGACGGTCGGCGGGCTTGAGGCCGAGCTCGAGGTGGCGGTCCCGCGCCTCGTCGCGCGCGAACGCCTCGAGCTGGACGAGCATCGAGGGCACCAGGTTGAACGTGACGCGCACCTCGGGGAACTCCCGCAGCAGCGCCACCATGCCCCAGTAGTCCTTCAGCGCGTGCAGCCGCACCCACGGCAGGATGTGCTCGCCGGTCACCAGGTCCTGGTAGAACGGCTGGTGCATGTGCCACAGGATCGCGACGCGCGTCATAATGAGAAGCCTGCCCGCCGCCTGCTGATGAAGCTCATCGACCGGTACGTGATCCGCGAAGTGCTGTGGCCGTTCGCCATCGGCCTCGTGGTCTTCACCTTCCTCCTGATCATCCCGTACCTGGTGCGCGACGCCGAGGAGTTCATCGCCAAGGGCGTCTCGGCGCCGGTCATCCTCCAGATCGTCTGGCTGCTGGTGCCGGCGCAGCTCGGCGTCACCATTCCCATGGCGCTGCTGCTGGGGCTGCTCGTGGCGTTCGGCCGCCTGTCGGCCGACCGCGAGTACGTCGCCCTGCAGGCGTGCGGGGTCAGCCTGCTGCGCCTGCTGCGCCCCGTGGCGCTGCTGGCGATTCCCGCGTGGGCGGCGTCGTCGTACGTCCTCATCGTCTCGATTCCCGCGGCGAACCAGCAGTTCCGCGAAATCACCTACGACATCGTCGCCGCGCGCGCCGAAGGCGAGGTGCGGCCGCGCGTCTTCTTCGAGGACTTCCCCACTTTCGTGCTCTACGTGCGCGAGGTGCCCGCGACCGGCGGCTGGCAGGACGTCTTCATGGCCGACACGCGCGACCCGCAGGCGCCGGCGATCTACATGGCGAAGAGCGGGCGCGTGATCCTCGACCGCGCCGCGCGCACCGTGGAGATGGAGCTGCAGCAGGGCGAGCGCCACACCGCGAGCCCCGAAGGCACGTACGAGGTCGTCCGCTTCGACCGCACGCTGCTCACGCTCGATCCCGAGTCGGTGTTTCCCGAGGCCGGGCCGCCCAAGGGCGACGCCGAGATGACCGTCGCGGAGCTCCGCGCGCGCGCCGCCGAGATCGAGGCGTCGGGCGGGTCCTCCCACAACCAGCACTGGTACATCCACCAGAAGTTCTCGATTCCGTTCGCCTGCGTGGTGTTCGGCGTGATCGGCCTGGCGCTCGGCGCGACGAGCCGCCGCGACGGCAAGCTCGCCAGCTTCGTCATCGGCGTCAGCGTCATCTTCGCCTACTACGTGCTCCTCTGGCTGCATCAGGCGCTCAATCGCGGGCACTTCCTGCCGCCCTGGCTCGCCGTGTGGATGCCCAACGTCATCCTCGGCGGCTTCGGCCTGTGGCTGTTCGTGCGGCGCGCGCGCGCGGTGGACCGGCCGCTGCACATCCCCGTGCCGGCGTTCGTGCGCCGCCGGGCCGACGCCGACGCCCGACCCGGGCGGATCGTGACGGCCGCGTTCCGCCTGCCCGGGCCGGGGCTGCTCGATCGCTACGTCGCGTCGACCTACGTGCGCATCGCGGGCCTCTCGGCGCTGTCGATGGCGGGCATCTTCTACATCGCGACGTTCCTCGACATGGCGGACGAAGTGTTCAAGGGCATCGCGAGCTGGACGACCCTGGGCACGTATTTCTGGTACGCGACGCCGCAGTACGTGTACTACGTGCTGCCGCTCTCGGTGCTGCTGGCGACGCTCGTCACCATCGGCCTGCTGACGAAGAACAGCGAGCTGGTGGTGATGAAGGCGTGCGGCATCAGCCTGTACCGCGTGGCGCTGCCGATGGTGGCGGGAGCGCTCGTCGCCGGCGGCGTGCTGTTCGCGCTCGAAGAGACGATCCTCGGGCCCTCGAACCGGCAGGCCGAAGCCATCCGCCACGTGATCCGCGGCGGCAACCCGCAGACCTTCGACGTGCTCAACCGGCGCTGGGTGAGCGGCACGGACGGCGAGATCTACCACTACAACTTCTTCGACGCGCGCACGCGGCAGCTGAACGGCCTGTCGATCTACCAGTTCGCGCGCCCCGACGCGCTCGCGCGGCGGACCTACGTGGAGCGTGCCTCGTACGTCAGCGGCGACAGATGGCGCGTCGAGGAAGGCTGGATCCGCGAGTTCGCGGAGAACGGCGAGACGCGGGCGTACACGCCCATCACGCAGAACGAGTCCGACATCGAGCCGGTCGCCTATTTCGCGACGCAGCAGCCGGACGAGCGGTTCATGAGCTATTCGCAGCTGCGCGACTACGTCGTGCGGCTGCGCGCGAGCGGCTTCGACGTCAGCCAGCAGCAGGTCGCGCTGGAGCGCAAGATCTCGTTCCCGTTCGTGACGATCGTCATGACGCTCATCGCGATCCCGTTCGCGGTCACGACGGGGCGGCGCGGCGCGATGTACGGGATCGGCGTCGGCATCGTGCTGGCGCTCGCCTACTGGACGGCGATCAGCGTGTTCGCGGCGCTCGGGAGCGGCGGGCTGGTCCATCCCACGCTGGCGGCGTGGGCGCCGAACCTCCTCTTTGGCGCCGGAGCGGGATATCTCCTGCTTACCGTCCGTACCTGACGCTGTCGATCCAGATCTGCCCGCCCGTGCCGAGCGCGGTATTCACGCGGTCCACGACGAACAGAATGGAGTCGACGGCCGCCAGCCGCGGGCGCCGCTGCGAGGTGACACCGACCGGCGTGAGGTCGTCGAAGTAGACCGTGAGCGCGCGCTCCTCGGTGTCGACGTAGACCGAGCGCTGCCACCGCTCGCCGAGCGTGCCGCCCGGCACCCGCAGTTGAATCGACACCCGCATCGCGCGATCCGCGCGCGCGGTGAACATCAGCCGGTCGTAGCGTGACAGCTCCGGCCCGGCCGGCATCACCAGCGCCGCGTACGGGCTGGCCGACGCGGCACCGCCGATCGCGTAGCGCATCAGGATCTGCGTGCCGCCGGCCACGCCCGGCACGACGTCGAGCGCGCCCTGCGCCTGCGGACTGTTCTCGATGCGCCAGTCGCGCGCGGGGCCGTTCTCGTAGAGCAGGGCCGTATCGGAGGGCCGCGCGCGCGGGGCCACCGCCGGCGTGTCCGTGAGGTTGACGCCCACGTAGATCGGATTCGAGACAATCCACGGCACCGGCGGCGTTCCGGGGGCGCCGGCCAGATACACCTCCGCCCGGTAGACGCCCGGCTCGTCCGTCAGGTGGTCGAGCGCCCCCCCCTGCCCTTCCGCCACCGTCGTGCCGTTCTTGAGCAGCTCGATGCGGGCGTCCGGGGCGCCGCGGACGTCGACACGAAGAGGGACGGGAGACGTGATCGGCACGGCCTCGCCGGCGGCCACGGGCCCGGACGGCCCTCGCGCCGTGAACGACATCGAGCCGGGACTCGCCACGGCATCGATCACCGAGTACACGCGTCCGCCGCGGATGGCGCTCACGACCGCGTCGGTGTCGGCCTCCGCATCGCGGCCGCTCAGCACGAGGTCGGGCAAGACGATCGAGAACGCCCGGAACGTCTGCTCGTACGACGGCACGTGCAGCCGCGCCGTGTTGTCGTACGGCTCGCCCAGCGTGCGCAGGCCGATGCGCGCGTGGGCGTCGGCGCCGAGCACACCCACCACGCGGCGGCGTCGCGTCAACGCATCCCAGCGGCGCAGCGGCGCCTCCGGCCGATCGAGCATCGCCGCGATCGACTCCGGGCGGCGGCCCGGATAGGTCACCAGCGCGCGCGCCAGCGTCCACGCCGACTCGTCGCGCCATTCGCTGTCCGCGTTCAGCCACTCCAGGCCGTCGATCGGCGCGTCCCAGGCGGTCCAGCGCAGTTCCGCCCGCTCCGAGCCGGGATGCGCCGCGATCGCCATGCCGCCCAGCCGCTCCACGTCGTCCACGACGTCGCGCGCCTCGCCGCCGAGCGGATACGGCGCGGCGGGCATGCCGAGCGCCACCAGATGCCCGCCGCTCGTGCTGATCTCGACCGCGTCGACGACCAGCACGTCCTGCACGTACCGCGGCCGCAGCGGCGCGCGCGTGGCGTCGCCGTGGTCGGTGAGGACGACGAAGCGGAGACCTGCGCGGGCCGCCGCGGCCGCGACGTCCTCGACGCTGCCCGTGCCGTCGGATCGGTCGGTGTGCACGTGGAACACGCCGCGCACCGGACGCGGGGCGACGGACCCGTCGACGGCGAGCGTGCGCGCGCGCGGCGGCAGGGCGAGAAACCAGGCCACCCCCGCGGCGACAACCACGAGCAGCAGGATCCCGCGCT
The DNA here is from genome assembly GCA_016871375.1 of Acidimicrobiia bacterium. Lineage (GTDB taxonomy): Bacteria > Acidobacteriota > Vicinamibacteria > Vicinamibacterales > UBA2999 > VFYY01. Next base: position 7,306 of record VFYY01000045.1, on the reverse strand, counting down.
TCATGGGCGCGGGTGGAACTTGTCGTAGACGGCGAGCAGGCGCTGCTCGAGGACGTGCGTGTAGATCTGCGTCGTGGAGAGGTCGGCGTGCCCGAGCATCATCTGGATCGCGCGCAGGTCGGCGCCGCGCTCGAGCAGATGCGTCGCAAACGAATGCCGCAGCATGTGCGGGCTGATCGACGCGCGCAGCCCCGCCTGCCGCGCGTAGCCCTTGAGGATCTTCCAGAACCCGACGCGCGTGAGTCCGGGCCCGCCGCCCCGCGCGTTGACGAACAGGCGCGCGCTGGTGCGCCTGCCGAGCAGCGCGCCGCGCCCCTCACGCAGGTACTTCTGCACCCACCGCGCCGCCTCGTCACCGATCGGCACGATGCGCTGCTTGTCGCCCTTGCCCGTGCACGTCAGGTAGGACGCCTCGAGGTTCACGTCCGCGGGGCGCAGCCCGATCAGCTCCGACACGCGCATCCCGGTCGCGTACAGCAGCTCGATGAGGGCGCGGTCGCGGAGGCCGCGCGGGGTCGTCACGTCGGGCTGGGCGATCAGCGTGTCCACCTCGTCCACGGAGAGATAGCGCGGCAGCGGCTTCCACGCGCGCGGCGGCCGGAGGTCGTCGGCGGGGCTCGCCTTGAGCGTTCCGTCGATGACGAGGAAGCGATAGAACCCACGGTAGCACGCGACGGCGCGCGCGACCGAGCGCGGCGAGCGCCCCTCCGACATGAGGCTGCGCACGAGGCCCTCGAGGTCGGGGCGCGTCAGCGCCTCCACGCGCACGCCGCGGCCCGCGGCAAACCCGGCCAGCAGCACGAGATCGCGCGCGTAGCTCTCGACGGAGTTCGTCGCCAGCCGCCGCTCGACCGTGAGATGCGTCAGATAACTGTCTACGGTGGACGCCACGCTTCGATAGAATTGTAGCCAGCATGGCTCAGCGTTCGAAGTGGCAGTCGCTCCCGACCGAAGCCATCAACCCCTCCAGCCTCGACATCGACAAGCTCTCGGCCGGCGACATCGTCGACCTGATGCTCAACGAAGACCGCAAGATGCTCGAGGCGGTCAAACGCGAGCGGGAGCGGATCGCCGTCGGCGTGGACATGATCGCGACCGCGCTGCGCAAGGGCGGGCGCGTGCTGTTTGTCGGCGCCGGCACGAGCGGCCGCCTCGGCATCCTCGAGTCCGCCGAAATGCCGCCGACCTTCAGCACCGACCCCTCGCTGGTGCAGGCCATCATGGCCGGCGGACACCAGGCGACGTTCAAGGCGAAGGAAGGCGTCGAGGACAACTACGAGGAAGGCGCGCGCTCCATCGCCAGGCTGCACCCGACCAAGAAGGACGTCGTCGTCGGCGTGTCGGCGAGCGGCATGACGCAGTTCGTGCGCGGCGCGCTGACCGGCGCGCGCAAGGTCGGCGCGCGCATCGTCTTCGTGACCTGCGACCCGGGCACCGAGCTGCAGATGTTCGTGGACGTCACCATCGCGCCGGCGGTCGGCGCGGAGGTCATCGCCGGCTCCACCCGGCTCAAGGCCGGCACCGCCACGAAGCTCGTGCTGAACATGCTCACCACCGCGGCCATGGTGCGCATCGGCAAGACGTACGGGAACCTGATGGTCGACGTGCAGACCGGCTCCGAGAAGCTGAAGGACCGCGCCCGCCGCATCGTCAACATCGTGACCGGCCTCGAGTACGACGATGCGGACAGGCTGCTGAAGAAGGCGCACTGGAACGTGAAGGTCGCGATCGTGATGCAGAAGACCGGGCTCGCCTACCCGAAGGCGGTTGCCCGGCTGCGCAAGGCCCACGACTCGATGCGCGAGGCGCTCGGCGAGGACATCGAGCCGAGGCTCCGCGGCATGCTCCAGGGGCATGCCGAGGCCAGCAAGACAACGCCGTAGGGCGGCCCTCGTACGGGCCGCCGTCACAGGAGCGAGGCGGCCGCCTGATCCAGATACAGCTCGACGCTGCGGTGCAGCTGCAGGAACGACGCCGGCAGCCGCGGCGTGAGCGGACCGTTGATCGTCCGCTCGATGCATTTCGCCTTTCGCTCCCCGGTGGCCATCAGGACCAGCGCGCCGGCCTTCAGGATCGTCCCCATGCCCATCGACAGCGCTTCGCGCGGTACGCGCGCGGGATCGCCGCCGAAGAGCGCGGCGTTGTCGCGGGTGGTGGAGTCCGCCAGCCGCACCCGGTGTGTCCGCGCGACGAGCTCGTCGGCCGGCTCGTTGAAGCCGATATGCCCGTTGCCGCCGATGCCGAGCAGCAGCAGGTCGATCCCGCCGGCGGCCTCGATCTCCGCCTCATAGCGATCGCACTCCGCATCGAGGTCGGCCGCGGCGCCGTTGAGGAAGTGAATCCGCCCGGAGTTCAGGTTCACGCCGGTGAACAGATGCCGTTCCATGAAGGTCCGGAAGCTGCCCGGATGCGACGCCTCGACACCCGCGAACTCGTCGAGGTTGAACGTCGTCGCGCGCGAGAAGTCCGCCGTCCCGGCCGCGTGCAGGCGGCGGAGCCCGGCGTAGGTCGGGACGGGAGTCCGGCCCGTGGGCAGCGCGAGCACGATGTGCGGCCGCTCGGTCAGCGCGCGCGCCACGCGCGACGCGAGCGCGGCGGCGGCCTCGTCGGCGGTGTCGAAGATGCTGACGTTCACACGTAGGTCGGCACGCTGGCCTCGCCACGCGCGGCGGCGATGGCGAGCCGTACCGCGCCGACCGCCGGCTCGACGCGCAGGACGCGCACGTCGGCGCGCGGCGCCACCTCCGACAGCCGGGCCGTCACGTCGCTCGTCAGCCAGGGAATCGCGCGGAAGATGCCGCCCGCGAGCACCACGGGAAAGACCTCCCCGCGCATGCCGAGCCGGGTAATCACCGACGCGGCCGCCGCGGTCAGCTCCGCGCCGGCCCGCGTGAGGATCTGTTCCGCCACCGCGTCCCCGTCGTCGGTCGCGCGCTGCACCAGCGCGGCGAGCCCGGAGATCGCATGGCGATGGAGGTCGCGGTAGTAGATCTCGTGAATGAGCTGCGTCGGGCTCTGCAGGTGCATGTGCTCGAGCACGAGGTCGGTGAGGAGGGTGGCCGGCCCTCGCCCGTCGAACTGGCGGACGACCGCCGACAGCGCGGCGCGCCCGATCCAGAAGCCGCCGCCCTCGTCGCCCAGCAGGTAGCCCCAGCCGCCCGACCGCGCAGCCCGTCCCGCGCCGTCGCGGCCGTAGGCAATCGATCCGGTGCCCGCCACGACGACGATGCCCGGGTCGTCGCCGGCGCCCGCGCTCAGCGCGACCAGCGCGTCGTTGACGACGAGCGTGGGCGTCTTGAAGCCGATGCGGCGCATGATGCCGCGCACGGCGTCGGCGTCCCCGGGGCGGTCCACGCCGGCGATGCCGAGACAGATCGCCGCCGGCAGGAGGTCGTGGTCGCCGAGCGCCTCCTCCATCACGTGATGGAGGACCTTCTCGACGGCCAGCTCCCCGGCGGACTGCAGGTTCGCCCCGCCGCCTCTCGCCTCAGCCACGACCTCGCCGTCGCCGTCGGCAAGCAGGCACACCGTCTTGGTGCCGCCGGCGTCGATCCCGAGCACGTGCATCAGGGTATGGTACTCATACCGCCTCATGAGGTTCACCTCCGCCACGCGCCTGATCGAGGACGCCGTCCGCGCACGGGCCTTTCCGGCCGCGGCGATCGAGGTGGGCGACGCCACGCAGCCGCTCTGGCAGCAGGCGTTCGGGCGGCTCACCTTCGACGCGGACGCGCCGCCGGCGACGCAGGACACGGTCTTCGACCTGGCGTCGCTGACGAAGGTCATCGCCACGACGCCGCTGCTGATGCAGCAGCTCGAGCGGGGCACCATCGCCCTCGACGAGGCCGTGCAGCGCTATTTCGTCCAGTGGCGCGACGCATTTCAGGCGCGCGCCACCGTGCGCGACCTCCTCTCCCACAGTTCCGGACTGCCCGCGTACGCGCCGCTCTATCAGAGCCATCACGGGCGCGCGGCGTTCGAGCGTGAGATCTGCACGATCCCGCGGGCCTATCGGCCGCGCTCGACCTCCCTCTACAGCGACCTGGGCTTCATCCTGCTGGGGTTTCTGCTCAACCACGAGCTTGCCCTCTCCCGGCGCTTCGACGCGCTGCGGGCGCAGATGGGAGTTGTGGAGGATCTCCAGTACAAGCCGCCGTCCCAGTGGTCGCGGCGCATCGCCCCGACCGAGGTCGATCCGTGGCGGCGCCGGCTGCTCGTGGGGGACGTGCACGACGAGAACTGCGCGGCGCTGAATGGCGTGGCCGGACACGCGGGGCTGTTCGGCACCGCCGCCGCCGTCGGCGCGTGCGCGCGCCACGTGCTGCAGGTGCTCGACGGCCGCACGGGGGCGTTCTCCCAGGAGACGCTGCGCAGCTTCATCGCGCGCCGCACCGAGGTGCCCGGCAGCTCGCGCGCGCTCGGCTGGGACACGATGCTGCCGACCTCCTCGTGCGGCTCGCGCCTGTCGCCCCGCGCGTTCGGCCACACCGGGTTCACCGGCACGTCGCTCTGGATCGATCCGGACCGCGGCATCTATGTCGTGTTCCTGACCAACCGCGTGCACCCGACGCGCAGCAACGAAGCAATCCGCCATGTACGGCCGGCGGTGCACGACGCGGTGGTCGAGGGGCTCGGCGGGCCGTAAGGCCCGCCCTACGCGCGCCGTACAGGCCCGTCCTACAGGCGAGGGGCGCCTGGCGGCGCCGCACCGGAAGGCGCCGTACCGCGCGCCGGCGGCGCGCCGCCACCGGGTGGTGGGAATCCGCCTCTGGGCCCGAACCCGGGCGGCTGGCCCTGGCGGCCTGGCGGTTGCCCCTGACGTCCGGGCAAATTCGGCCCGCGGCCGCGCTGCGGTCCCTGCTGTCCCGGAGGGCCGCCCGTGCCCGCCTGCACGTTGGCCGGCGTCGCCACGAACGCCCACTCGTTGTAGCGTCCGCGCCCGTTGTACTCGCGCAGCGAGGCCGCCGTGCTCTTGCTGGTCACGCCCATGATGCCGCCGCGAACGCCGACACCGGGAATCCCGCCGCCACGGGGGCCCGCGCCTCCCTGCCGCGCGGCGGGCTGGGCGCCGCGCCCGATCTGGCCGGCCTGGCCGGCGTCCTGTCCCACAAACAGGAGCTGGAACTCGCCGTCCTCGCTCATCGGATCCCGGTAGCGCCTGCGCAGCATGCGCTCGTTCAGCAGAACGTCGAGGCTCGGCGGGAACGCGCCAGCGTACTTGCGCTGGTAGAGCTCCACGGCGCGCGCGTACTGCTCGCCGCGGAAGACGAGCTCGGCTTCGCGCTCACGCTGCGCGAAGGTGCGCCAGACGGGCATGGCCATGCTCAGGACGATGGCCATGACGCTCATGCCCACCAGCAGCGCGGCCATCGCGTAGCCGTCCTGGCGTCCGCGCCGGGTCATGGCACGTCGATGATGATTTCCGTCCGCGCGTTGGCCGTGCGACCGTCAGCAGTCGTCAGCGTCACCACGACGGTCCTCCGTCCATCGCTCGTGTAGATGCGCGAGGTCACAGGGCCCGAGGTGGTGACCTCACTGCTGTCGTCGCCGAAGTTCCACGTGTAGGACTGGATCGCGGCGTTGCCGGTGCCGCCCTCGCCGCCGCCCGTGTGCGACGCGGTGAACTCGCAGCGCTGCCCCTGCACCGTCGCGGTCCCGCAACTCGCCGACAGCGCGGCGTTGATCGGCGTGCGCTGGGCGGCCTGCGTGACGGTCACCGTGGTCGTGGCCGACGTCGTTTCGCCGTTGATGTCGGTCGCGCGCACGATCGCGGTGAAGCTCCGCGGCGTGCTGCTCGACGGCCCCGAGTAGGTCTTGCTGAGCGTCGTGCTGCTGGCGAGCGTCCCGAGATCCTGCGACGTCCCGTCGCCGAAATCGACCGACGCGGTGCGCAGGTTGCTCGACGTGCTCCCCTTCGCGACCGTGAACACGACGGTCGCCGTGTTGTTCGATCCGGCCTGCACCGCCGAGCAGTTGCCGGTGCCAGACGTCGGCGCGCAGGAGATCGTCACGCTCGGGCCCGTGCGCACGGTGATCGTCAGGTTGCTGCTGGTCTTCGTCCCGGCCGTCGCGCTGACCACCGTCTGCTGGCTCGTGGTGAGCGTCGTGCGCGCCTCGCCATTGGCGTCGCTCGTGGCGGTCGTCGAACTCAGGGTGCCCGCATCGGTGTTGAACGTCACCGGCACGCCCTCGACGCCGCGCCCGGCGTCTGTGACGAGCGAGGCGATGAGCGTGACGCTGCCGCCGTTCGGCGGCACGTTGCCCGGGCTGGCGCGCAGGGTGACGGTGTTGATCGCGGCCGCGCCAATGGTGATCGAGATGGTGTTGGTGTTGGACGAGCCCCCCGTCGCGCCGCCCGAGGTCGCGCGCACGTCGGCTGTGCCCGACGCGCTCCCCGCGGAGAACGTCGTCACCGCGATCCCGTTCCGCGTCTCCACTTCCACCGGGTTGACGGAGCCCAGGTTCGTCGAGAAACGGACCACGGTTCCGTTCTGGACCGGCGTGCCACCCGACTCCAGGACCGTGGCGGTCACCTCGGTCGAGCCGTTGAACGGCAGCACGCGCGAGGCGGCCGTCACGGTAATGGTCGAGCTCGTGGGCGCGAGCAGCGGCGCCTTTTCGCAGCCGGCGGCGGCGACCACCACGATGATGACCAGCAGTACTCTCAGCATCCTCATTTACCACTCTGCATACGGCCGACCGCCGAGGCCGATGCGATCCGAACCGCTCTTCACGTCGAATACCCCGGGCTCGGCGGACGGGTTGGCCGGATCACCCTCCGACAGCGTCGTCTGCCAGGTATCGGCCGAATTCGTGAACGGATCCACCGGGATCGCCCTCAGGTACTTGTCGGTCACAAGCGCGTCCAGCGATGCGGGGTAGCGGTTCTTGTCGGCGTAGTACTGGTCGATCGCATCGCGCATCCGGAACAGGTCCTCGCTGAGCACGGCCTCGCGCGCCCGCGTCTGGCTGTTCGTGTACATCGTCAGCCCGACGCCGGCGAGCACGACGATCAGCGACATCACGATCATCACCTCGATGAGCGTGAAGCCGTCCCGCGCGCGGGCGCACCCGCGCACCGTCCCTACCACTCGCGGTACCTCGTCCCGTCCAGCGCCGTTCCCCCGCTGGTCGTGTAGACGTCGAACACGCTGCGGCCGCCCCACGACGTCGAGTCCGGATTGTCGGTATAGGAGCGGAGCCCCCACTCCGCGGTTCCGGTCATCGGGTCGATCGGGATCCGCCGCAGGAACTTGAGCCGGCGTCCCGACGCGTCGTTGGCGACGCTCACGCCCTCGACGCGCGT
>VFYY01000044.1 GCA_016871375.1 Acidimicrobiia bacterium | reverse complement strand
TGATCGTCAGGCGCGCGAGATTCGAGCCGCGTGCCACCGAGTCGTCGGTGCGTGAGCTCTCGTAGCGCAGGTTCGACTCGCGCGCGAGCTGCGCGAGGCGCAGGTACGTGAGGCGCCGGGCGCCGGTGAGGCCCTGCGGCAGCACGTCGTTGTAGAAGGTCGTCAGCTCCGCGGACGCGCGATCCTTGCCGGTCAGGGCGCCCGACGCCTGCGCATGCTCCCGCCGCGCGGCGTCGAGCTCGCGCGCGGCCGCCTGTTCGCGCTGCGCGACGTTGGCGACGCGCTGTCCGAGCGGATACACGCCGAGCGCGTAGACGAGGACGTTGAGGCCGAGCGCGGCGAGCAGCGGCGTCAGGAGGCGCCGGTGCTCCCGCGCGACGCGCCGCGCGAGCGCCACGCCGTGGCTGAAGTCCGTCACCGGCTGGCTCCTGCGGAGGCGGGCGCGGCGTCCCGCGGCGGCGGCGTGTACACGCCTTCAATCACCGCCTGCAGGGTGCCGTCGTCATCGGCCTGCTCGGCGACGTTGAGCACGTCGCGGAAGCCGGCCTGGCCTTCGAGGGCTTCCATGAAGGCGTCGAGGTCCTCGGCGCGCCGCGCCTCGACGCCGATGGACAGCGTGAAGCCGTCGTCCCCGAGGTTCGGCCGCACGGCGGTGATGCGGACGTCCGGCGGCAGCGTCGCCTCGAACTTGCTGAAGAGCTCCGTCCACGAGAACGCCCGCCGATCGATGATCGCGTTCGCTTCCCGCGCCGCCTCGGCCACGACGGTGAGCTCCTGCGGGTTGATGCGCGACCGGATCTGCCCGGCCTCGGCGCGCAGGCGCTCGGCCTCGTCCTCGGCGCTCGCGGCGTTGGACCCGAGCGTCCGCTGGGCCATGGCGAGACGGACGATCTGCACCGCGCTGACCAGCGTGAAGACGACGACGATGGCGGCGATGACGCCAATCGCCATGCGGACCGCCCGCACGTTGTAAAAGGGCCGCGTGGAGAGATTCGTGCGCAGCATCACGCGTGCACCGGCTCCTGGTGCGCCCGCAGGAGCATGCCGGTCAGGGGCGCGAGGACGTCCATCAGATCGGGGCCGACGCTGATCCGGTCGGCCACGTTGATGCCGGCGGAGGCGTCGATGGGCTCGGCGCTCATCTGCAGCCGTTCCTCGAGCTCGCGCCGGGCGGCGTCCACGGCGCCCGCGGTCCGCCCCGAGCCGCCGATGAAGACGCGGGTGAAGCCCTGCCCCGACAGCCGGTCCTGGTAGTACATGCTCGTCTGGTGGACCAGATCGGCCAGCGGCTCCTCGTCGCCTTCGCGGTTGCGGAAGAAGATCATGTCGCCGCCGCGCATGATGGCGATCGACGTGTAGGCCGGGCGCACGTGCACCGCGAGCCAGTCGCCCGCGGGCGCGCGATCGCCGGCAAGGAACAGGTTCAGCACGGAGAAGGTCGAGATGTCGACCAGACCCGCGTAGGCGCCGGCCCTCGCGCAGGCGTTCTCGTATTCCTGGACGACGTCACGCCGGGCGACGGCCACGACGAAGTCGCCGCCGCCGGCTGCGCGCGCCCCCTGCGAATAGGTGACGCACGCCTCCTCGATCGGGAACGGCGCCGCCTTGCGCACCTGCCACCGCACGAGCTGATCGAGGTCGTCGCGGCGCGCGGGCACGGTGTCGAAGTGGACGAGCGACACCTTCGCGGCGACGTCGGGCACGACCAGGGCGACGCGCTCGACCCGCGTCTCCAGGCGGCCGAGCACCGTGCGCACCGCGCCGGCGACGGCCTGGGCATCGGTGAGGTTCTGGCCCGTGAGCGCGGGCGCGACCGCGCCGGCGGGCAGCGCCTCCACCGCGTACGACGACACGGTGAAGCCGTCGCCGCGGGCGGCGATCGTCGCCGCCGACACCCGGTCGGCGGCGATCTCCACGGCCGCGTCGGGCGGCGGGCTGGCGAGGAACCTGGTCAGCAGGCCGCCGTGGCGTAGGCGGCTCATTCGACGAACGTCACCTTGTTGATCTCCCGCAGCGTCGTCTGGCCGAGGAGCACCTTCTCGACGGCCGACTCGCGCAGGAAGCGCATGCCTTCGTCGTGCGCCGCCTTCTTGACCTCGGAGGTCGGGCGGCGGTCGAGAATCAGGTCGCGGATGCGGTCCGAGAGGTCGAGCAGCTCGCAGATGGCGGTGCGGCCCTTGAACCCGGTGCCGCCGCAGTCGATGCAGCCCGCACCCTCGAAGAACTGGTGCGTCTCGGCGAGCGCCGGATCCATGGCCGACTCCTCGAGGGCCTTCCGGTCGACGCGGACCGGGCGCTTGCAGTGCGCGCAGGTCAGGCGCACGAGGCGCTGCGCCATGACGCAGTTCAGCGCGGACACGAACTGATACGGCTCGACGCCCATGTTCAGGAAGCGGCCGAGCACGTCCACGACGTTGTTGGCGTGGACGGTGGTGAACACGAGGTGGCCGGTGAGCGCGGACTGGATCGCAATCTGCGCGGTCTCGGGGTCTCGAATCTCGCCCACCATGATCTTGTCGGGGTCGTGGCGCAGGATCGAGCGCAGGCCGCGCGCGAACGTCAGCCCCTTCTTCTCGTTGATCGGGATCTGCGTGATGCCGGCGAGCTGATACTCGACCGGATCCTCGATCGTGATGATCTTGTCCTCGACGGACCGGATCTCCGAGAGCGCCGCGTACAGCGTGGTCGTCTTGCCCGAGCCGGTCGGCCCGGTGACGAGCACCATCCCGTACGGCTCACGGATGTACTTGCGGAACCGCCGCAGCTCCTGCTCGGGGAACCCGAGGATGTCGAGCTTCAGCTCCGTGAACTGCTCGCTGATCGACTCCTTGTCGAGAATGCGGATGACCGCGTCCTCGCCGTGGACGCTCGGCATCACCGAGACGCGGAAGTCGATCGTCTTGCCGGGCATCCGCACCTTGAAGCGGCCGTCCTGCGGCACGCGCTTCTCGGCGATGTCCAGCTCCGCCATGACCTTGATGCGCGAGATGATCGAGCTGTGGAACTGCTTGGCGATGGGCCGCATCGCCGGCTGCAGCACGCCGTCGATCCGGTACTTCACGTGCACGGCGTCGTCGCCCGTCTCGATGTGGATGTCGCTCGCGCGCCGCTGGATGGCCGTGTAGATCGTCGAGTCGACGAGCTTGATGATCGGGCTGATGTCGCTGGTGAGGCGCTCGACGGTCAGGCTTTCCTCGCCCGACTCGTCTTCCTTCAGCACCTGCAGCTGGAAGCCCTCCGTGGCTTCCTCGAGCACGCGCTGCGAGCTCTCGCTCTTCTTGAGGATCGACTGGATCGCCGAGGGGGCCCCGACCGTGACCTTGACGGGCGTGCCGAGGACCACGCCGACTTCGTCGATCATCGGCAGATCCGTCGGATCGGAGACGACGATGACCAGCGATTTGCCGTCGCGGCGATACGGCACGAAGCCGTAGCGCAGCATGAGGTCGGCCGGAATCGTGCGGAACAGCTCCTGGTCGATCCGGAACTGCTCCATGTCCACGAACTCGAGGCGATAGCGCTCCGCCAGCGTGCGCGCGCGCGTCACTTCCTCGGAGTACTCCTCCGCCGTCTGGACCAGGTTGGCCGTTGGATCGACCGTGGCCATTACGCCCCCATCACCGAGCTGAGCTCGAAGAGCGGCATGTACAGCGCCAGCACCACGATGGCGATCACGACGCCCATGACGACGAGCACCACGGGCTCGATGAGCGTGATGAAGCGGCCCACTTCGGTCTCGATCTCCTCGTCGTAGAAGTCGGCGAGGCTGTTCAGCATCTCCTGCAGCGCGCCGGTGGACTCGCCGACCTCCACCATCTTCACGGCCACGTCGGGAAACGCGTTCCGGGCCAGCAGCGCGCCCGCGAACGACTGGCCCTCGCGGACGCGGTGGGTCACCTCGGCGATCTCGCCGGCCAGGTAGCGGTTCGTCATGGCGCCGCTGGCGATCTCGAGTGAGTTCACCAGCGGGATGCCGCCGCCGAGCAGCGTCCCCAGCGTGCGCGCGAGCTGCGAGGTGGCGAACTTGCGGATCGTCTCCCCCGCCCACGGCAGGGCCAGCATCATGTGGTCGAGGCGCGCCCGGTTCGACCTCTGCCGGACCCACAGCATCAGGACCGCGCCGGCGCCGAAGACCGTGGCCAGGATGATCGGCATGTTCGCCACGAGCACGTTCGACAGCCCGACGACGATCTGCGTCGAGAGCGGCAGCTCGCGATCGAAGTTGGCGTAGAAGCCGGAGAACGCCGGCACCACGCGAATGACGATGATGCCGACGAGCACCAGCATCATGACGATCAGAATCGCCGGGTAGATGAGCGCGGAGATCGTCCGCCGCTTCACGGCGCCGATGATCTTTTCGTAGGCGACATAGCGCCGGATCACCGCGTCGAGGTTGCCGCTGCGCTCGCCCGCCATCAGCGACGCCGTATAGATCGGCGGGAAGAGCGCCTGGTGCTCCGCGAAGGCGTCCGACAGCGCGGTGCCGGCCTTCACGCGTTCGTGGACCGAATCCAGGACCCCCTTGAACGCGGCGTTCTGGACCCGCTGGCGGAGGATGTCGAGCGACTGGACGAGGGGCATCCCCGCCTTGAGCAGGGTCGCCAGCTCCTGGTTGAAGACGAGGAACTCCTGGCGGGCGATCTTCCGCTTACCGCCGCCGGCAGCGCCCAGCCCCTGAAGAGCGCCCCGGCGCTGCAGCGAGAGGACGAACAGCCCCTTCTCCTCCAGCTCCCGCCGGAGGCGGCTTTCGCTGTCGGCGACGTAAATTCCCTCGATAATCTCGCCGCCGGGCGTGCCCAGCCTACAGCGGAATTCCATCAATCCAGTGTCGCATGAGATGACACGACTCCCCTGTTAAGACCCCGAGGGGACCGCCGCAGCCGGGAGCGGTGCAGATCTGTAAGTTATTTCGGCTGAACGAACGCGCGGAATACCCTGACCCCCAATTCCCGGGGATCAACGCTCCGGAGGGCGGGTACGGTCGCGGGCACGAACGTCCGGTCCACCGAGATGGTCAGTTCGACGGTATCGGCGCCGCCGAGCCGCGCGGCGCTGATGGGCACGCGCCGCAGCTCGCGCTGCCCCGACGGCAGCGGGAAGCTGTCCACCACCTCGGTGCCGAGCCGGAGCTCCACCTGCCGGGGCTCAGCGAGCGCCATGACCGGCTGGTCCGCCTCCAGATAGAACAGGATGTCGCGTTTCGGGTTACGGAACGACAGCGTCGCGTCCTTCCTCGACCACTGCCACTCGAGCCCGGAGCCTTCCTCGCCGACTTCCGTCTCGTGCCAGCCGTCGCGGAACACGACAAAGATGTTGTCGCTCTGGAGACGCATGGTGAACGACGCGAGCTGATACGCGCGCTGGCCGTCGGTCGGCCCCGCCAGCGGCACGCGGTCGCCGCTGCTGCGCGCGTACAGTCCCACCTCGATTCGCGTCTCGCCGACGTACGGGAACTTCGGCACGAACATCGTGCGGTTGTACTCGACCGCCGCGCCCGGCTTCCACTGCCGCGTCGGCGTCGGCGGCTGGTGATCGTCGGTCCACATCAGCTCGCCGTCCGCGTCGATGAAGTGCGCGAACACCCAGTAGTCCTCCGCGAACGGCGGCGCGTCGGGCGCGACCGCGAAGCGGTAGGTCATCTCCAGCGGGCTGCCGATCGCGGCGTCAGGACGGCTGAGCGTCAGCGACGGTGTGGCAACGGGACGGGCATCGTCATCGCCGCCACCGCATGCGGCCAGCGATGCGGCCACCAGCATGGTGGCGGCGAATCGTGCGAGTGGGGAGCGCATCGACAAGTGGAATGATAGCGCGAAGTTCTGCTAGAGTTTCGAGTCACATGGCTGCCGAAGCGCTTGGAATGGTCGAAACGAAGGGGCTCATCGGCTCGGTGGAGGCCGCCGACGCGATGGTCAAAGCGGCCAATGTGGTGCTGGTCGGCAAGGAATACATCGGCGCCGGGTATGTGACGGTGCTCGTGCGCGGCGATGTCGGCGCCGTCAAGGCGGCAACCGACGCCGGCGCCGCGGCGGCGCGTCGAGTCGGAGAGCTGGTTTCGGTGCACGTCATCCCGCGTCCGCACGCCGAGGTCGAACGAATCATTCCCAAGGCGTAGATGGCGGCCACTGACGCGCCCTCCGACGCGGCTCCGGGCAAGCCAGCCCAGAGCGACAAGGACCTCGCGTCGATTGCCGAGGCGCGCGCGCTGGCGCGCGCCGCCCGCCAGGCGCAAACGCAGCTCGCCGAGCTCTCCCAGGAACAGATCGACGGCATCGTGGCCGCGATGGCCGACGCGGTGACGCCGCACGCGGAGGCGCTGGCGACGCTGGCCGTCGAAGAAACCGGCTACGGCGTCGTCGCCGACAAGGTCCAGAAGAACCTCTTCAGCTCGCACCAGGTCTACGAGTTCATCCGCCCGATGCGGACCGTCGGCGTCGTCAACCGGATCGAGGAGAAGAAGATCGTCGAGATCGCCGAGCCGTTCGGCGTCGTGGCCGCCATCGTGCCGTCCACCAATCCGACCTCCACCGCCATCTATAAGGTGCTGATCTCGCTCAAGGCGCGGTGCGCCATCGTCATCAGTCCGCATCCCTCCGCTGTCCGGTGCATCACGCGGACGGTGGAGATCATGGCGGAGGCGGCTGCCAGGGCGGGCGCGCCTGCCGGCAGTATCGGCTGGATGAAGACCGTGACGCTGGAGGGAACGCAGGAGCTGATGAAGCACCGGGAGGTTGCCGTCATCCTGGCGACCGGCGGCATGGGGCTGGTACGCGCGGCCTACAGCGCGGGCAAGCCGGCCTACGGCGTCGGCCCCGGCAACGCGCCGGCCTACGTCGAGCGCAGCGCGGACCTGAAGAAAGCCGCCAGCGACATCATCGTCGGCAAGACCTTCGACAACGGCGTGCTCTGCTCGTCGCCCAACTCGGTGGTGGTGGACGAAGCGGTGGCCGAAGACCTCCGGCGCGAGTGCCAGGCGCTTGGCGCCTACTTCATGAACGATGCGGAGATCGACGCGCTGGCGAAGCAGCTCGTCTCGCCGCAGCGGCTTCCGAACCCGGCACTGGTCGGCAAGTCGGCCGCCTACATCGCCGAGAAGGTCGGCCTGAAGGTCCCGGAGGGCACCCGCGCGCTGATCGCGCCGCTCGAGGGCGTCGGACGCGACTATCCCCTCTCGATCGAGAAGCTCGCGCCGATCCTGTCCTGGTATGTCGTCAGGGACTGGCGCGAGGGCTGCGAGCGCTGCATCCAGATCCTGCGCTACGGCGGGATGGGCCACACGATGGCGATCCATTCGAAGAATGAGGACGTCATCCTGCAGTTCGGGCTGAAGAAGCCCGCGTTTCGCATCTGCGTGAACACGCCGACGACGCACGGGTCGGTGGGGCTGACAACGGGCCTGGACCCGGCCATGACGCTGGGGTGCGGGGGCTGGGGCGGAAACATCACGTCCGACAACATCGGCCCGAAGCACCTGCTGAACATCAAGCGGCTCGCGTACGAGGTGCGGCCCGCCGTCGTCAGTTCCCAGACTGCGCCAAAATCGACAGCGGCGCCCTTGCCGAAAGCGCCCGCGCGTCCATCGGCTGACGGCATCCCTGCCGACGCGCTCGCGTCCCGCATCGACGCCTTCCTCGCCGCGAGAGGCTACAAGGCGCCTGCCGGCGCGTCCGACATCCCTCGCCCTGCTCAAACAGCAGAAAACGAACAGGTTGCCGATTTCGTGTGTGAGGAAGATGTTCGGGCTGCCATCCGCGCCGGCCGGAAGGTGCTCATCGGGGAGAAGACGATTCTCACCCCGTCCGCTCGTGATCTTGGGGAGGCCCAGAGGGTCTTCGTCCAGGCCGGCTGGCCGCGCTGATTTTCGCCCCTGTCCCCTGGAGGACTTTCGCCTCTCCGACGATGCAGATCAGCTGCAACTGCTGAGCCAATTGGACTTATTGTTGACGAGCGATCAGGCGAATGGTAGAGTACCTGCCCTGATGTTGCTGAGCCCGCGTTCCAGCGTCGCCGGCGTGGTCTTCTGTGCACTTGGCCTCCTGACGGCCTCCTGCGCCGCCAGGGACGCAGCGGCGCCTGCCGCGCTGCCACCCTTCCCGGTTGCAGTGGCCGCTCCGGCGCCCGTGTCTCCTCCGCCGGCTGCCCAGGCGCCCGCGCCCGACCCGGCCGGGGAGCTGATTGCGCTCTCGACCCGGCATTTCGAGACGGGCCAGCGAGAGCTGCAGCAGGGGCACCTCGAAGCCGCCAAGGCCGAGTTCAACCGCGCGCTCGAAGTGATGCTGGAGTCGCCGCTCGGCGGCCGCACCGAGCCGAGCGTCCGGGAGCACTTCGACCGGCTGGTGGAGCGGATCAGCGCGTACGAGGTCACGGCCCTTGCCCAGGGCGACGGCTTTGCCGAGCAAACGCTGGACCCGGCCACGCTCGATGACCTGCTGGAGATCTCCACCGTCGAAGCTCCGGCCCCCACCGTCGAAACCACGCAGGCGGTCGCCGAAGACCTCGAGACCATCGTCCACGACATCGACATCCCGCTGAACGCCAAGGTGTTGCAGTTCGTGCAGCTCTTCTCCGGCCGGATGAAAGAGTTCATCGAGGAGGGCCTGAGCCGCAGCGTGCGCTACCTGCCGATGGTTCAGGACGTCTTCCGGGCCGAGGGGCTGCCGCTGGACCTCGCCTACGTGCCGCTCGTGGAGAGCGCGTTCAAGCCGAGCGCGCTGTCACGCGCGAAGGCGCGCGGCATCTGGCAGTTCATGCGGGGCACGGCGCTCGAGAACGGCCTGAAGCAGGACTGGTACATCGACGAGCGCGCCGAGCCGCTCAAGGCGACGCAGGCGGCCGCCAGGTACCTCAAGACGCTCAACAGGATGTTCGACGGCGACTGGCATCTGGCGCTGGCGTCCTACAACGGCGGCCCGGGCCGGGTGCAGCGCGCCATGAAGCGGTCGGGCCGGGACGACTTCTGGAAGCTCGCCGCCTCGACCCGTTATCTGCCGCGCGAGACGCGTGACTACGTTCCGCTCGTGCTGGCCGCCATCATCGTCGCCCGCAACCCCGCGCAGTACGGGCTGAATATCCAGCCGGTCGAGATCCCGCAGTACGAGACCGTGACGCTGTCGGCGCCCGTGGACCTGCGCCGGGTCGCCGAGTGGGCCGGCACGCCGGTCGAACGGATTCAGGACCTGAATCCGGAGCTTCGCCGCTGGACGACGCCGGTTCGGGCCACCGAGTACCAGCTGAAGGTCCCGGTGGGCACCGCCGACATGGTCATGGCGCACGTGGCCGCTGCGGAGCCCGACGCGCTGGCGCCGCTCAACTGGCACACGGTGAAGAAGGGGGAGACGCTCCTCAGCATCTCGCGCAAGCTGAAGGTCAGTCGCGCGGACCTGGCGGAGGCGAACTACCTGTCGGTTCGCTCGTCGGTGAAGAGCGGCCAGCGGCTCATCATCCCGCGCGCCCCCGAGGTCCTCCTCGCGGTGCAGACCGGGACCCCCGCGCCCGTCACCGAGTCACGGTCGCTGGACGTCGTCGCGGCGGCCACCGTGACGCCGGAGGCGCCCGAACAAACCGAGGCGACGAAGCTGATCTACCGCGTGAAGCGTGGCGACACGCTCTTCTCGATCGCCAAGCTGTATCGGACGACGGTCGAGTCGATCAAGACGTGGAACCGCCTGCGGTCGAACTCGATTCACGTGGGACAGCGCCTGACGATCTTCCGCACAGGCGCCGCCACCGCCACCAACTAAGCGCTTGCGACCCGTCCGCCCTCGCCCGTGCCGCGCGAGCGGAGCTGCTTGATGCTCTGCTCGATACGCTCGGCCAGCTCGCGCTCGTGGTTGAGCATGCGCAGCGTGTTCTGCGCTTCCTGCATCACGAACTCGAGCCGCGCCAGCTTCTCGGTCAGGTGATCGATGACCGCCTTCTGCTCGCCGAGCGTTTCCAGGTTCACGCGAACGTCCTCGAGCAGGTTGGAGATGAGGTTGGTCTTGGACTGGACCTCGTCCACCATCTTGCGGCGCGCCTCGATGATCTGGATCTTGTCCTCGGTCTCGCCGGCCTTGGCGAGCAGCTCCTGCACCTGCTTCCGGAGCGAGGCCACCTCTTCACGCTGGTCGGTGACGTACTGCAGGTCGGCCTTGCTGCGCGCGCTGATCTGGTAGACGTTCTCCAGCTCGCCGCGCACGGCCGCCACGACCGTCTCGCGTTCGCCGAGCGCCTTCATCTTCTGGTCGATCTCGGCTGACTTCTGGGTCACCTCGGCCAGCTTGGTCTCCACGGCGGTCAGCTTCTTCTCCGAGAAGGTCAGCTGCGAGCGCCGCTGCTCCAGGGCCTTGTACATCGCCTCCGCGCGCTTGAGCTGATCCTCGGCGGCGTCGGTCTGCGCCACCGCGTCGCGCTGACGCGCCTGGATGCGCGCCAGCTCCGCGATGAGCTCGTCCTTCACGCCGCTGGACCGCGCGAGCTCCTCGGACAGCGCCTGCTGCTGCTTCATGCGCTCGGTGGCTTCGGCGGCGAGGGCCTTGCTCGCTTCCATCAGCTCCGTGAGGCGCACCTGCTGCTCGTTCAGCACGGCGTCGTCCTTCTGGACGTCCTTGACCTTGGCGTTCAGCTTCTCGAGCCGGTCCTGCAGGATCGACAGGCGGTTGTCCATCGGCAGGATCTTCGTCTGCAGCGCGCCGACGGCGTCCAGTTTCTGCTGCGCGTCGAGCATCTGCGCGATGACGCCGTCGCACTGCGTCTTCAGCGTGTCGAGCTCGGCACGGCGCGCCAGCTGCTCGGCCAGCTTGCGGTCCACTTCCGACGTGACCGCGTGCAGCGTATTGATGCGGCCTTCCAGCTTGTCCACGAACTGGATACGGCCGGTGACGCGCGTCAGCTGCTGATCGAGCTCGGTGGCAACTTCACCGAGGCGGGTGGCCTGCTTCGTGCCCTCCTCGACCTGTCCGAGCTTGCCGAGGATGGCGTCCATGCGCGATTCCAGCTCCGGCGTGAGCGCCCGGAACGACGTCAGGCGGTCGCCGAACGACTCCAGCGCCGCGCGGTCGGCGCCCAGCTTGTCGCGGAGCGTGGTGATCTCGGCGTGCGCCTTGTGGAAGTCGTGGATTTCCTTGCGGAGCGTTTCGAGGTCGGCGCGGCTCTGTTTCAGCCCTTCGTACTGGGCCGCCGTCCGCTTGGACAGGTCCTCGACCTGCGCGAGGCGTTCCTGCAGGGTCTCAAGGTCGCCTGCTTCTTGGTCAGCTCGTCGGCCTGGCCCATGAGCGTCGTGAAGTCCTTGCTGAGGACGTCCACGCGCTGGCCGAGCGTCGCGAGGTGGCGCTCCTTGGCGTTGAGCGCTTCCATCCGGCCTTCGGCCTCGTGGACGGAAGTCTGCAGCGAGCGCAGACGCTGGTCGAACGCCTCGAATTCCTTCTTCTCGAGCGCGAGCTTCTCGACGTAGGTGCGCATCACGTCGACGAGCGCGCGGCCGTCCTTTTCCATGCGGACGGTCTCGCGCGCGAACTCGTCGCGGACCTTGGTGGCGGCGTCCAGCTTCGCGTTCGTCTCCTCGACGACCTTCTCGATCTTGGCGACGGTTTCCTCGCTGCGGGTGACCTGCTTCAGGCCCTCGTTCAGCTTCCCGATCTGGACGTCCATGCTCCAGACCATCTCGTTGAGGCGGTTGGCCTCGACCACGGCGCGGTCGATGGTGTGCTTCTGGGTCTCGAGCGCCTTCGCTTTCTGGTTGACGTGCTCGGCAAGGGCGTTCAACGACGTCAGCTTCTCTTCCGTCGTCTTGCTCAGCTCCTGGAGCTGCATCAGCGGCCCGAGCTTCTTCTCGACTTCCTTGACGCCTTCGATGGCAGCGGACGAGTCCTCACGCGCCTCGCGCGAGGTCTCCCGCAGGCGGGCGTAGTCCTGCGCGAGTTGCGAGGCCGTACCCCGGACCTGGTCCAGCTCGCTGCGCAGGCCGGACGCCTGATCGACCGACTGCTTCATCTCCGTCTGCGACTGGCGGAGCTGGGCACGGAATTCCTCGAGCGCGGCGCGCTCCTTCTTCAGCGCGTCCACGCTGGCCTGCGTCTCGAGCGCCTGGGACGAGAGCTGCTGGACCATCCGGCGGTGCTTTTCGAGCTCGCCGTTGGGGGCCATGACCTTCTCGGCGGCCTGCTGCGCATGGGTAGCGGTGTCGATCAGCGTGGAGACCCGCTTCTCGGTCTCGCCGAACGACTTGGCCTGCTGCTCGAGCCCCTCGATCCGCTTCACGAGCACGTCGAGGCGGTTGGTCACCGCGGCGGCCTTTTCGTCCACCTGCTCGAGCGACTTGCCCATCTGCGTGAGCTTCGCCGTGCGCATGGAGATCTGCGTCAGCATGGCGCTCAGGGCGCTGCGCTCTTCCTTGGCGGTCGAGACGAGGCTCTGGAGGTCTTCGGTGTGTTTGGTGGCCTTACCGCCGGTGAGGCCTTTCAGGGCGTCGAGCATGGGTGATCCCTCTCAAGGGTGAGTGGCCGCGGTTATCGGTGGGATTATCGGAGCAAGGTGGCAAAAACTCCAGCACTTCGCCGTCCCCAAGTACGCAGAATCCGGGTACTTACAGCTGCCAACCCCCGAAAAACGGCCAAATTCTGGCTCTGCCGTTCTGTGCAGCCGTTTGCACCTTCCGGCGCATGCTCGCCAGCCTTCGCAGCGCCGCGGTCTTCGGGGTCGAGGCCTATCCGGTCCACATCGAAGTGGACGTCTCCTTCGGTCTGCCCCACTTCACGATGGTGGGTCTCCCCGACGCCACCGTCCGCGAAAGCCGTGACCGCGTCCGGTCCGCCATCCGGAACTCCGGGTTCGAGTTCCCCCCGCACCGGATCACGGTCAACCTGGCGCCGGCGGACGTGCGCAAGGCGGGGTCGTCGTTCGACCTGCCGATCGCGCTCGGCCTGCTCGCCACCTCCGGAGCGCTCACGCGCCGTGCCGTCGACGACACGGTCGTCCTCGGCGAGCTGTCGCTGGACGGCGGCATCAACGGGATCCGCGGCGTCCTGCCCATCGCGGTCGCGGCTCGTCGCCTCGGGCTCCGGCGGCTGCTGCTGCCGCCGCAGAACGCGGCGGAAGCGTCCGTGGTGGACGGGATCGACGTCTGCGTCGCCCGGTCGCTCCCCGAGGCGCTCCAGGCCCTGAATCATCCCGAAACCGCCGAGCGTGCCCCCGCGCCGTCCACGCCCGCCAGGACGCCAGTGGCATCCGACGGCGATCTGGCCGACATCCGCGGACAGCTTCTGCCGCGCCGCGCGCTGGAAGTGGCAGCTGCGGGCGGTCACAACCTGCTGCTGAGCGGCCCTCCTGGCGCGGCAAAGACGATGCTGGCGAGACGGCTGGGCGGGATCCTGCCGCCGCTCACCTTCGACGAGGCGCTGGAGTGTACGGCGATCCACTCCGTGGCCGGCACGCTCCCCGCGGGCGCCGGCC
Organism: Acidimicrobiia bacterium; assembly: GCA_016871375.1. Lineage (GTDB taxonomy): Bacteria > Acidobacteriota > Vicinamibacteria > Vicinamibacterales > UBA2999 > VFYY01. Next base: position 12,409 of record VFYY01000044.1, on the reverse strand, counting down.
TTCTGAGCGCGCGGCCGTTCCGCGCGCCGCACCACACGATCTCGAACGTCGCCCTCGTCGGCGGCGGCGGGATCCCGCGGCCCGGCGAGATCTCGCTCGCGCACAACGGCGTGCTGTTCCTCGACGAGATGCCCGAGTTCGACCGCCGCGTGCTCGAGGTCCTGCGGCAGCCGCTCGAGGAGGGACGTGTGACCGTCGCGCGTGCCGCGCGGACGGCGGTCTTCCCCGCTCGCTTCGTGCTGGTGGCCGCCATGAACCCGTGCCCGTGCGGGTTCCGCGGCGACGAGCGGCGCCGCTGCCAGTGCACGCCGGTGCAGGTGGCGAAGTATCGCGGGCGGTTGTCCGGGCCGCTGCGCGACCGCATCGATCTGATCGTCGACGTCCCGGCCGTTCCGGTGAGCGCCATCACCGACGGCGCGGCGGGCGAAGCGACGGCGGTGGTCCGGGAGCGCGTGTCCGTCGCGCGCCAGCTCCAGCAGGCGCGCTACCGCGCGCTGAGCGCGCGCACGAACGCCGAGCTGCGCGGCGCGCCGGTGGCGCGCTTCTGCGCGCCCGACGCCACAGGCCGCGCGCTGCTGCGGTCGGCGATCGAGCGGCTCGGCCTCAGCGCGCGCGGCTACGACCGGGTGCTGAAGGTGGCGAGGACGATCGCCGACCTCGCCGGGTCAGAGGCGGTGCTGACCGAGCACATCGCGGAGGCGCTGCAGTACAGGCTCCTCGAGTGAGGTGTCGAGAGCACGAAGACGGTTTGGCCACAAAGGACACGAAGAACGCTCTTCTGCACAAAGGACACAAAGGAAATCACTCATGCCTCGAATGTTCGCTCCAATTCCCGAAGGCACTGAACGCGTCGCGACGGCGATCATCGGTGCCGGAATCGACGTCCATCGGGTCCTCGGCCGAGGATTCCTCGAGCGCATTTACGAGGAGGCCCTCTGCATCGAGTTCCAGGCTCGCGGCCTGGCATTCGAGCGCCAGCGCCCAATTACCGTTCACTATCGTGGCGTCGACATTCCAGGACAACGAATCGACTTGATCGTGGCCGAATGCGTGCTCGTTGAGCTCAAGGCAGTCACGAGGCTCGATCGCGCCCATCACGCGAAGGTGATTTCGTACCTCCGAACGACTGGACTGCGGCTCGGTCTCCTGCTGAACTTCAACTGCGAAACGTTGAAAGAAGGAATCCAGCGGATCGTAGTTTGAGCAAGTTCGACGGGCCGCCGAAGGCGGCGCGCGCATGGAACTCACAAAGGCTTTGTGTCCTTTGTGCAGAAGGGCGTTCTTCGTGTCCTTTGTGGCCAAAACGTCTTAGTGCTCTTGACGCGCGTCGTAAACAGCCTTCACCGCCGTCGCGGCAACGATGATCGCGCCGCCGGCGATGACCCACCCGCCGGGTTCCTCACCTCGTATCAGCCACGTCCACATCGGGTTCAGCACCGGCTCGAGCAGCAGGATCAACGACACCTCCAGCGCGGGCAGATGCGCCACCGCGCGCGTGAGGCACACGTAGGCGAGCCCGATCTGGATGATGCCGAGATACGCAAGCGTGGCCCACTCGACGGCCGGCGCGGCGGGGAGCGGCAAGGCGAACGGCAGGCCGGCGGCGCACGCGAGGATGTTGCCGACGATGACCGCCGAGAGGCCGACGCCGGGGCGGGCGCGCTCCGCCCAGCGCAGCAGCATGAGCGTGAACGCCCACGTCACGCTGGTGACGACCGCGAGCAGGTTCCCCAGCTCCGGGTTCGGCGCCGTGGCCGTCACGACGGGACGAGCGACGACGCAGAGCGCCACGCCAGCGCCGACCGCGAGCATGTAGGCGAGATCGCGGCGCCGCAGGCGCTCGTGCAGCAGAAACGGACCGACGAGCACGATCCAGAGCGGCGCCGTGGACTGGATGAAGATGGCGTTTGCCGCCGTCGTGAGCTTGGTGGCATTGACGAACAGCGTCAGCGACGCCGCGTACACCGCGCCGATGCCCCACATCCGCGGCGACCAGTCCACCCGGCCCCGGACGAGCAGCAGGAGCGCGAGGACCGCAATCCCTGCGCGGACCGAGGAGACCTGCATCCCGGTGAACGCGCCGGTTTTGATGGCCGCGCCGCCCGTCGAGAACAGGATCGTCGCAACGAGGGCATACAGCCGCGCGCTACCCACCCGCCCTCGCCGCCGGCGGCGTTTTTCGCCCCCTGATCGCCGTGGTCATTTCTGCTCCAACTGCCGATAACCCGTGTGGTAGCCTTAATGGCCCAGCTGTCCCAGCCTGGGCTGTTTCACCGAAATCCGGGGCGCTTTTTCAGGGGTTCATGCCGCCAAGGCGATACACGATCCTCGTCGCTGATCGCACGTCCGGCGTTGTCCGCCGCATCACGATACCTCTGCGTCCGGCAGCCGTGACAGCGTGCATCGTGGCGATCACCCCGATTCTGATCGGCTTCGGCGCGGCCTGGAAGGGCCGTCACGACGTCGCCGACGTGATCGCCAACCAGGAAGCGCTGCAGATCGAGAACGCCAACTATCGCGCGGCCACCGATCAGCTTGCCTCCCAGATCGAGTCTCTCCAGTCGGCCATTGCCGACCTCGGCGCGCGCTCCGCGCTCGACCCGAACCTCGCCCGCGCGATGAACCGCCTGCCGGCGGTCGTGAAATCGCGCGCGATGGGGGGCACCGTCGCCACGCAGGCGGATCCGACGCTGAGCAAGACGTTGACCTCGCTCACGACGCCGGAAGACACGTTCGGCCTCCTGCGCACGCTGCTCGAGGGCCTCGAGTCGCGGCTGCACGTCGTCAAGCGCGACGTCGAGCGGCGCAACGCGCTGGCCAACGCCACGCCGTCGCTGTGGCCGTCGTACGGCTGGCTCTCCTCGTCCATGGGACCGCGCCGCGATCCGATCACGGGCGGCCCTGACTACCACTCGGGTCTCGACATCGCCAGCGAACGCGGGCAGCCGGTCTACGCCACCGCCGCGGGCACGGTGAAGAGCGTCGGGCGCCTGGGCGCGTACGGCAACCTGGTCGTCATCGATCACGGCTTCGGGCTCGAAACGCGCTACGGTCACCTGCTGAAGTTCTCGACGAAGAAGGGCGCCAAGGTCCAGCGCGGCGACGTCATCGGACAGGTCGGGGCCACCGGCCGCGCCACCGGCTACCACCTCCACTACGAGGTGCTCGCCAACGGCCGCCTCCTCAATCCGCTCCAGCTCCTCACGCAGCGGCCGCGCGACCGCTGAGTCCCCGCCCGTCTGGCGTTTCCTTGCCGATGTGTAGCCCGGGCGCTACAATCGGTGGATATTCACCCGTCCTCGTCCCCGCCCTCGCAGCGCATGATCGGTCAGCTTCTCGCGAAGGTCATCGGCACCCAGAACGAGCGCGAGCTCAAGCGGCTCTACCCGCGCGTCACCGAGATCGGCGCGCTCGAACCGCAGATCCAGGCCCTCACCGACGAACAGCTGCGCGGCAAGACCGCTGAGTTCCGCGCGCGCGTCGCCAACGGCGAGACGATCGACGACCTGCTCGTCGAAGTGTTCGCGGTGGTCCGCGAGGCGGGCTGGCGCGTGCTCAAGATGCGGCACTTCGACGTGCAGCTCATCGGCGGCATGGTGCTGCACACCGGGAAGATCGCGGAGATGAAGACGGGCGAAGGCAAGACGCTCGTCGCCACCCTGCCGGCGTACCTCAACGCGCTCGAAGGCAAGGGCGTCCACGTGGTCACCGTCAACGACTACCTGGCGCGCCGCGACTCGGAATGGATGGGACGGCTCTACCGCTTCCTCGGGATGAGCGTCGGCGTCATCCAGCACGAGCTCAACGACCAGCAGCGGCAGGTCGCCTACGGCGCCGACATCACCTACGGCACCAACAACGAGTTCGGCTTCGACTACCTCCGCGACAACATGAAGTTCGAGCTCGCGTCGATGGTGCAGCGCGCGCACCACTTCGCCATCGTGGACGAGGTCGACAGCATCCTCATCGACGAAGCGCGGACGCCGCTCATCATCTCCGGCCCGGCGGAGGAGTCAACCGACCTCTATTACGAGGTCGATCGGATCATCCCGAAGCTGAAGAAGGGGGCGGTCACCCAGGGCAACGTCAAGGCCGAGGACCGCGAGGCGCTCGAGACGACGGGCGACTACATCGTCGACGAGAAGCACAAGACGGTGACGCTCACCGAGAGCGGCATGGCCAAGGCCGAGCAGATGCTGGCCCACCGGCTGGCGCCCGGATCGAACGGGCTCTACGACCCGACGAACATGCCGGTGCTCCACCACGTGCACCAGGCGCTGCGCGCGCACAATCTGTTCCACCTCGACGTCGAGTACATGATCAAGGACGGCGGCGTCGTCATCGTGGACGAGTTCACGGGCCGCCTGATGCCCGGCCGGCGCTGGAGCGACGGGCTCCACCAGGCCGTCGAGGCCAAGGAGAAGGTGAAGATCGAGCGCGAGAACCAGACGCTCGCCACCATCACCTTCCAGAACTACTTCAGGAAGTACAAGAAGCTTTCGGGCATGACGGGCACCGCCGAGACCGAGGCGGCCGAGTTCGGAAAGATCTACAAGCTCGACGTCAATGTGATCCCGACGAACCGTGCGCTCAGACGCATCGAGGAGCCGGATCTCGTCTACCGGACCGAGCGTGAGAAGTACGAGGCCATCGTCAACGACATCCTCGAGAAGCAGGGCACCGGGCGGCCGTCACTCGTCGGCACCGTGTCGATCGAGAAATCCGAGCGCCTCTCGGCCCTGCTGCGCAAGCGCGGCATCAAGCACGTCGTCCTGAACGCGAAATACCACGCGCAGGAAGCCGAGATCGTCGCGCAGGCCGGGCGCAGGGGGAACGTCACGATCGCGACGAACATGGCCGGCCGCGGCACGGACATCCTGCTTGGCGGCAACGCCGAGCACATGGCGCGCCAGCAGGCGATTGCCGAGGAAGTGGCCGAGCGGCTGCCCAGAGGCGAAGAAAAGTTCGTGGACGACGAGGAGTTCGTCTACTTCTTCCACGTGGACGGCTTCTTCCGCGTCCCGCGCAGGGACTGGGAGCGCATCTTCACGCACTTCAAGTCGCAGACCGACGCCGAGCACGACCAGGTCGTCAGCCTGGGCGGCCTGCACATCCTCGGCACGGAGCGCCACGAGGCGCGGCGCATCGACAACCAGCTCCGCGGCCGCGCCGGCCGCCAGGGCGACCCGGGCTCCTCCCGCTTCTACCTGTCGCTCGAAGACGACCTGATGCGCATCTTCGGCTCGGATCGCATCGCCGGCCTGATGCAGCGGCTCGGGATGGAGGAAGGCGTCCCCATCGAGCACAACATGGTCACGCGCGCGATCCAGCGCGCGCAGACGCAGGTCGAGGCCCAGAACTTCTCCGTTCGCAAGCACCTCCTCGAGTACGACGACGTGATGAACAAGCAGCGTGAGAGCGTCTACACGCTGCGGCGCGAGATTCTCGAGGGCACGATCCACCTGACGGAGGACGAGGTCGTCGACACGCGCGGCTACCTCCTCGCGCTCGCCGGGGAGATCCTCGAAGAGCTGGTGGAGCGGTTCGCCGGCAAGGAGCTCGATCACGAAGAGTGGGATCTCGAGGCGCTCAGCCGCGAGCTCACGCGCATCTTCGGCCTGGATGCGCAGACGCTGGCGGCGCTGGCGTTCGACGAGAAGTCGACGGAAGAGATCAGCGACGACGTCTGGGAGAGGCTCAAGGCGAGCTACGCCGAGAAGGAAGCCGTCCTCGGCCAGGAGGTCCACATCCTGCGGCGCGTGGAGCGCGACGTCATGCTCCAGATCGTGGACCAGCAGTGGAAGGACCACCTCTACTCGCTCGACCACCTGAAGGAGGGCATCGGCCTCCGCGGCTACGGCCAGCGGGACCCGCTCGTCGAGTACAAGAAGGAGAGCTTCGCGCTCTTCCAGGACATGAAGGCGCGCATCGAGGAAGAGATGGTCCGCTATCTCTTCTGGCTGCGCCCCGTGCTCGAGGAGGCGTCAGCGACGCCGCGCCCCGTGCAGCGGCGGCCGACGCAGATGACCCTGAGCAAGCCGGAGGTCGCGTCGTCACCCGCACGGCAGGCGCCCGCGCCCGTCGAGTTCGGCGGCGCGGCGCCCCGCCCGGCGCGGACGGGCGGCGACGACGTCATCAAGACCGTCAGGCGGGACGAGCCGAAGGTCGGCCGCAACGAGCCCTGCCCGTGCGGCAGCGGGAAGAAATACAAGAAGTGCCACGGACAAGCAGCGTGAGGAGTCAATGGACCTGAAGACCGGCACCGTGAGTCTCGCCTCCACCGCCACCGAGCTCGACACCGCCCTCACGTTCGACGACGTCCTCCTGGTTCCCCAACATTCGACCGTCCTTCCCACGCAGGTGGACGTGTCGACCCGGCTGACGCGGAACATCCGCCTGAACGTGCCGCTCGTCAGCGCGGCGATGGACACCGTCACCGAGTCGGGCCTGGCCGTGGCGATGGCGCAGCAGGGCGGCATCGGCATCATCCACAAGAACCTCTCGATTGAGGAGCAGGCATCCGAGGTGGACCGCGTCAAGCGGTCGGAGAGCGGCATGATCGTCAACCCGATCACGCTCTCGCGGACCAACCTGATCCACGAAGCGCTCGAACTGATGAAGAAGTACCGCATCTCGGGCGTCCCGATTACCGAGGACGGCAGCAAGGAAGGCCGCCTCGTCGGCATCCTGACCAACCGCGACCTGCGGTTCGAGACCAACCTCAACCGGCCCATCGACGACGTGATGACGAAGGCGCCGCTCTTCACGGTGCCGGTCGGGACGACGCTGGACGAAGCGCGCGAGATCCTGCACAAGCACAAGGTCGAGAAGCTCCTCGTCGTGGACAAGGACTTCCGCCTCAAGGGCCTCATCACGGTCAAGGACATCCAGAAACAGATCAAGTACCCGAACGCGTGCAAGGACGCGCTCGGACGCCTGCGCTGCGGCGCGGCGGTGGGCACCGCGCGCGACGCCATCGACCGCGCGGGCGCGCTCGTGGCGGCGGGGGTCGATCTCCTCGTCGTGGACACCGCGCACGGGCACTCGCAGGGCGTGATCGACATGGTGGCGCGCATCCGCCGCGAGTTCCCGAACACGGATCTCGTGGCGGGCAACGTGGCCACCGCCGACGCGACGATGGCGCTCATCGACGCGGGGGTGGACGCCGTGAAGGTGGGCATCGGCGCCGGGTCGATCTGCACCACGCGCGTCGTGGCCGGCATCGGCGTGCCGATGATCAGCGCGATCATGGAATGCGCCCGCGCCGCAGCCATCCGCGGCATCCCGGTGATTGGCGACGGCGGCATCCGCTACTCGGGCGACATCGTGAAGGCGCTGGCCGTCGGCGCGAGCTGCACGATGATCGGCAACCTGTTCGCCGGTACCGACGAGAGCCCGGGCGAGCTGATTCTCTTTCAGGGGCGCAGCTACAAGGAGTACCGCGGCATGGGATCGATCGGCGCCATGCGCCGCGGCAGCCGCGACCGCTACTTCCAGGACGAGTTCGACCTCGAGGGCGGCCGCGCCAGCGACAAGCTGGTGCCCGAGGGCATCGAGGGGCGCGTGGCGCACAAGGGCTCGGTCGCCGCGATGATTCACCAGCTCGTGGGCGGCCTCCGGGCGGGCATGGGCTACTGCGGCAGCGGGACGATCCAGGAGCTGCAGCGCGAGGCGAAGCTCATCCGCATCACCCCGGCCGGCGCCCGCGAGAGCCACGTGCACGACGTGACGATTACGAAGGAAGCGCCGAACTACCGGATGGAGTAAGTGATCTGGCGCGTCTGGTCGTCGACGATCTCGAGGTTGACGGTCTGCGCGCCGGGCAAGTCGTGCGTCAGCCGATCGGGCCACTCGATCGCCAGCACGCCGTCCGCCACGCCCATCTCCTCCAGCCCGAGATCCCCGGTTGCGGCTCGTTCGAGGCGGTACAGATCCACGTGATACAGCGTCAGCCGTCCTCCACGGTACTCGTGGACGATGGTGAAGGTCGGGCTGCTCACGTCGGTGGGGTCGATGCCGAGCCCTTCGGCGAGCCCGCGGACGAACGCCGTCTTCCCCGCTCCGAGGTTGCCCGACAGCAGGACGACGTCGCCGGGCTTCAGGCGCGAGGCCAGATCGCGGGCGAGGGCCGCCGTGTCTTCATCACTACGACTCGTCTTTTGCACGGCCGGTGAGGTGATTGAGCGCCGGGCCGAGATGCGCGAGCAGATCGGTCGCGATCATGCCGACCTGTCCCTCGTCCGCCTCCGTCAGGTCACCCGCCGCGCCGTGGAGGAACACCGCCAGGCGGCACGCCGCCTCGGCATCGAGGAGCTGCGCCAGCCAGGCGGCGATCATCCCCGTGAGCACGTCGCCGGTGCCGCCTGTCGCCATGCCCGCGTTGCCCGTGGGGTTGATGAACACGTGCCCTTCGGGCGTGGCGATGATGGTGCGGTGGCCCTTGAGGATGACGTAGAGGTGGTGCGTGGTCGCGAACTCGGTGGCGACGTCGATGCGGTTCGCCTGCACCTCGTCCACCGACGACCCGATGAGGCGCGCCATCTCGCCGGGATGCGGCGTGATGATGATGTCGCGCTCGTCCTTGCCGACCAGCACGCCCGGATCCTCGGCCAGCACGGTGATGGCGTCCGCGTCGAGGACGAGCGGCGCCGTCGAGCGCTCGACGAGCCCGCGCACGAACGCCGCCACCCCCGGCTCGCGGCCGAGGCCCGGACCGCAGGCCACGACGTCGTGGCGCATCTCGAGGATCTTTTCGACGCCGCCCGGCGTGACGGTGCCCTCCTTCGACTCCGGCAGCGGCGCCGTCATGAGCTCCGGCGCCATCGACGCCACGATGGACAGGCACGATGCGGGGGTCGCCACCGTCACCAGCCCCGCGCCGGACCGCAGCGCGGCCATCGCCGCCAGGTGCGCGGCGCCCGTCTTGCCGCGCGATCCCGCGATGATCGTGACGCGGCCGAAATCACCCTTGTGCGAGTCGGGCGCGCGCGGCTCGACGAGCTCGCGGATCTGCTCGGGCGTGAGCAGCTCGATGTGCGGCCCTTCCAGGCTGTCCAGCACCTCGACCGGGATGCCGATGTCGGCGATGACGACGTCGCCGGCGTGCGCTTCGCCGGGCGGCAGCACCAGCGGCAGCTTCGGCGCGGCCAGCGTCACCGTCATCGACGCGTCGATGCAGTCGCCGATGAGGTGCGGAGTGTCGGCGGACAGGCCGCTCGGCAGGTCGATGGAGACGATCGGGATGCCCGACGCGTTCACGTCGGCGACCACCGTCTCCATCATGCCGCCGAGCGCGGACGTGAGGCCCGTGCCGAAGATGGCGTCCACGATCAGCGTGCACTGCGCGATCTCCGAGAAGTGCAGCTCCCACGTCTGCTCGTCGCTCACTTCCACGACGGTGACGCCCAGCCTGCCGAGGATGTCGAGGTTGACGCGCGCGTCGCCGCGCACGTCCGAGACGGCGCCGATGAGGAACACCGAGGCGTCGATGCCGCGCTGCGCGAGCGTGCGCGCGACGACGAAGCCGTCGCCGCCGTTGTTGCCGCGGCCGCACAGCACGGCCACGCGGCCGTCGAGACGCGCCTCGTGCGCGGCCTCGAGGGCCGCCACCACCTGGCGGCCCGCGTTCTCCATCAGAACGAGGGAGGGAATGCCGATCTCTTCGATGGTGTGGCGGTCGGCCTCGCGCATCTGCGCGGCGTTAAGGATGCGCATTCGCTAGTCGGCAGTAAGCGGTGAGCAGTAGGGAGTATACAGGGCTTTGTTCTGCTTCCTGCCTGCTGCTTGCTGCTCACTGCTTACTACGCCGGCCACGGTGAATGTCAACTACGGCGAAGCATCTACGAGACGACGCGCACCTGAGGCGTACGACCGCGCGGCCCGGGCCGGTGACGCGGGCGCTACTGGAAGGCTTCAGGCGGCGGGCACGAGCAGAAGAGGTTCCGGTCGCCGTACGGGTTGTCGATGCGTCCAACCGACGGCCAGAACTTCCGCGCCCTGACGAAGGGCAGCGGAAACGCCGCCTCTTCCCGCGAGTACGGATGCGTCCACGTGTCGGCGCACACCGCCGCCGCCGTATGCGGGGCGTTCTTCAGGACGTTGTCCTTCGCATCGGCTTTCCCGCTGGCCACGTCCTCGATCTCGCGACGGATCTGAATCATCGCGTCGCAGAAGCGATCGATCTCGGCCTTGTCCTCGCTCTCGGTCGGTTCAACCATGAGCGTGCCGCCAACCGGGAACGAGACCGTCGGCGCGTGGAACCCGTAGTCCATCAGCCGCTTCGCCACGTCCATCTCGTCCACGCCAGCCGCCTTGAAGCCCCGCAGATCGAAGATCAGCTCGTGCGCCACCCGCCCGTTGGGGCGCGCGAAGAGCACCGGGTAATGCGGTTCGAGCCGCGCCTTGATGTAGTTGGCGTTGAGGATCGCGTAGCGCGTGGCTTCCGTCGCCCCATCCGCACCCAGCATGCAGATGTAGCCGTACGAGATCAGCAGGATGCTGGCGCTGCCCCACGGCGCGGCCGAGACCGGGTGGATCGCGCGGTCGCCGCCCGTCCGCACGAGCGGATGACCGGGCAGGTACGGCGCCAGATGCTCTGCCACCGCGATCGGCCCCATCCCGGGTCCGCCGCCGCCGTGCGGGATCGCGAACGTCTTGTGCAGGTTCAGGTGGCAGACGTCGGCGCCGATCGTGGCCGGACTCGTGAGGCCGACCTGGGCGTTCATGTTCGCGCCGTCCATGTAGACCTGCCCGCCGTTGGCGTGCACGGTGTCGCAGATCCCGCGGATGCTGTCCTCGAACACGCCGTGCGTGGACGGATACGTGATCATCAGGCACGACAGCCGGTCCCGATGCTCCGCTGCCTTCTTCTTCAGGTCGGCGACGTCCACGTCCCCGTTGGCGGCCGAGGCCACGACAACGACGCGCATGCCCGCCATGGCGCCGCTCGCCGGATTGGTGCCATGTGCCGACGCCGGAATCAGGACGACGTCGCGGTGATGGTCGCCGCGCTCGCGGTGGTACGCGCGAATCACGCTGAGCCCGGCGAACTCGCCCTGCGCGCCCGAGTTGGGCTGCAGCGACACCGCCGCAAAGCCGGTGATGTCGGCCAGCGCGGCCTCGAGCTCGCGGAACACGGCGGCGTAGCCCTGCGCCTGGTCGACGGGCGCGAACGGGTGCATGCGGCTGAAGTGCTCCCACGTGACCGGCAGCATCTCGGTGGCCGCGTTCAGCTTCATCGTGCACGAGCCGAGCGGAATCATCGACGTGTCGAGGCCGATGTCCTTGCGCTCGAGCGAGCGGATGTAGCGCATCATCTCGGTCTCCGAGTGATGCGTGTTGAACACCGGGTGCGTCAGGAACGGCGTCGTCCGGCGCAGCGACGACGGATACCGGACGCGCGGCTCGGTCTCGGCGTCGAACCGCGGGAGCTCCCGGCCCTGGGCAGCCGCGAACACGTTCACGATGTCGCGCACGTCGTCGGGAGTCACCGTCTCGTTCAGCGAGATGCCGACCGTGGTGCCGTCGATGTAGCGGAGATTGATGCCCGCCGCGAGCGCGCGGTGCCGCACGCCTTCCACCCCCGGCGGGACGTGCAGGCACAACGTGTCGAAGTAAGCGGCGTTCGCCTGCGAGATGCCGAGCGCCTCGAGCTCGGTTTCCAGAACCGACGTGAGCGCGTGGACGCGCGAGGCGATGGCGGCGAGACCGGTGGGCCCGTGATACACGGCATACATGGCGGCCATGTTCGCCAGCAGCGCCTGCGCCGTGCAGATGTTCGAGGTCGCCTTCTCGCGGCGGATGTGCTGTTCGCGCGTGGCAAGCGCCATCCGGTACGCCGGATGGCCGTGCGCGTCCACGGATACGCCGATGATGCGGCCCGGTGCCTGCCGGACGTAGCCGCTGCGCGTCGCAAAGAACGCCGCGTGCGGCCCGCCGTAGCCGAGCGGTACGCCGAAACGCTGCGAGTTGCCGATCACGACGTCGGCGCCCATCTGTCCCGGGGGCGTGAGCAGCGCCAGGGCCAGCAGATCCGCGGCGACGGCCACCAGCGCGCCGGCCTCGTGCGCGCGCGCGACCAACGGCGCCAGGTCGGTGACGAGCCCGCGTTCATCCGGATACTGCAGCAGCACGCCGAACACGCGCGCGTCGAACGTCATGTCGTCGGCCGGGCTGACGTGGATGTCGATGTCCAGCGGCTCCGCGCGCGAGCGCAGCACGTCGATCGTCTGCGGGAAGCAGCGGTCGCTGACCAGGAACACTCCCCTGCCGTCGCGGGCCACGCGGACGCGGTGCAGCAGCGTCATGGCCTCGGCGGCGGCCGTCGCCTCATCCAGCAGCGACGCGTTCGCCACGTCCATCCCCGTCAGGTCCGCCACCATCGTCTGGAAATTGAGGAGGGACTCCAGCC
>VFYY01000043.1 GCA_016871375.1 Acidimicrobiia bacterium | reverse complement strand
GAGCCGATCGAGCAGCGCTCCCGCGCCGCGGACCTCCACGCACCACAGCGTAAGAAACGTCGATCGGAAAGTACAGTACGAAGTTTTGGATCACGATGTACGAATCAATGAATCTGACAAAGTAGTGCTAAAAGTCCTTGAGTTCGGGCACGTCGCCGCCGTCCCAGTTCTTCACCGTGCCGTCGGCGGCCTTCAGGAACCCGAGCAGGCACCCGTTGGTGCCGTCGCGCAGCGGATTGCAGCGCGCCTTGATGGTGTCGCCGGCCTTGATGTAGGCCTTGGTCACGCCCATCCGCTCGAGCCCCTGGCGGCTCGTGGCTTCGAGCGCCCACAACCGCGGCGTCCCGTCCTTGCCCTTGACCTCGATATAGACCCAGGAATGCGGCGTGACGAAGTGCACTTCCTTGACGACGCCGGTGACGTCGGTGAACGTCTCGGCGTACTGGCCGTGGGAATGGTGTGCCGACGCCACAACCGTCAGACAAACTGCGCAAATGACTGCAAGACTCACACTGAACCGCATGCCCCGCCTCCTCGCATAACCGACAAACCGGGAAGCCCCCTCCGGTGGCACCGTTATACACCCTCGACGGCCCGCCCGCCACCGCCGCGGCGGCGCGCCAACGCTTGCCCCCCTTCACTGCGTGTGGCAGGATGGGCCCGCTTTACGACACCTGTCGGCAAAACGCGAGGAGGGCCTCCATGATTTCGGCTGGCGTTGCGCACGTGCGGCGCGTACTGGGACTGTTCCTGACACTTGGCGTTCTCGCGTGGCCCTCGGTGAGCGCCGCGCAGGAAGCCACCCTCACCGGCACGATTGCCGACGCGACGGGCGGCGTGCTGCCCGGCGTCACGGTGACCGCGGTCAACGAGGCCACCGGCAACACGCTCGAGGCCGTCACCGACGGCCGCGGGGTGTTCCGCATGGCGACGCGCATCGGCAGTTACCGCCTGACCGCCAGCCTGCCCGGCTTCACCGACGCGAACCGCGGCGGGATTCCGGTTGCCGTGGGACAGACCATCACGATCAACCTGCAGATGTCGCCGACAGGCCTGACCGAGAGCGTGACCGTGACCGGCGAGGCGCCGCTGCTCGACGTCGCGACCTCGAGCCTCGGCAGCAACATCACGCAGGCACAGATGGAGGAGCTGCCGATCAACGGCCGCAACTGGCAGGACCTGGCGATGCTCGCCGTGGGCAACAAGGTGAACGAGGTCGGCACCAACGAGATCGCCGCGCAGGGCGCCGGCACCTACCAGGTGAACATCGACGGGCAGGAGGTCACGTATCAGGGCGGCGGCCTCGGCAACGTGCAGGCGCGCTTCAGCCGCGACGCGATTGCCGAGTTCGAGTACATCGCCAACCGCTTCGATGCCAGCCAGGGCCGCTCGCAGGGCGTGCAGATCAACGCCGTGACCCGCGGCGGCACGAACCAGTTCCTCGGCTCGTTCGGCAGCTACTTCCGCCACGACAGCTTCAACGCGAAGGATCACATCCTCGACGAGGTGCTGCCCTACTCCAACCAGCAGGTCAGCATCACGCACGGCGGACCGATCATCCGCGACCGGTTCCACTACTTCGCCAACTACGAGTACGAGCGCCAGGACTTCTCGACGGTGTTCACGACCCCGTATCCGGCGTTCAATCTGACGTTCACCGAGCCCCGCCAGGAACACAAGTCGGGAATGCGGCTTGATTACCAGTTCAGTCCCAACTTCCGCGCCTCGCTCCGCGGCGCCATGTGGCAGAACGATCAGCAGCTCGACCAGGGCTTCGAGGGCAGCTCGGTCAACCATCCCTCGTTCCTGGTCCACACCTTTCGCGACAGCGATCAGATCCAGCTCACGCTGACCCAGGTGCTCGGCAACGCGGCGGTCAACGAGATCAGGACCGGCTACTCCGGGCTGCGCAACCGTGAAGAGTCGCGCGTCCCGTGGCCGCAACATCCCGCGGCGCTGAGCGACGGCATCGTGAACGGCTCGCCGATCCTGACCTTCCAGGGCATGCGGTTCGGGCCTCCGGGCAGCGTGCCGCAGGAGATCCAGCAGGGCAATCTGTCGCTGCGCGACGACTTCACGTTCTCGTTCAACGCCAACGGCCGTCACGACCTGAAAGTCGGCGCCGATTATGTGAAGAACTCGTTCTGGCTGCTGATCTGCCGCGATTGCACCGGCATCTACGACATGCAGGGCGGACCGATTCCGGCCAACTTCGCCGCCAACTTCCCGGTGTGGAACGACCCCGCCACCTGGAACCTCGACGCCTTCCTGCCCATCACGCGCCGCTACACGCAGGGCATCGGCGACTTCACCTTCGCGGTGGACCGCCATCAGATGGCCGGCTGGATCCAGGACGACTGGAAGATCGGCTCGAAGTTGACCCTGAACCTCGGCCTGCGCTACGACCTGCAGCTCAACGCGTTCGGCGAAAACTTCACGTTCGAGCCGTGGGTACAGGCCGGCAGGCCGAACGACACGAACAACTGGGGGCCCCGGCTCGGGGCGGCCTATCAGCTGACTGATCGGACCGTCCTCCGCGGCGGCTGGGGCAAGTACTTCGGCTGGGTCAGCGACCAGTCGGCGCACGGAACCAAGTCGTGGGTGAACATCGTCGGCGTGGAGCTGCTGCCGGATGGCCGGCGTGACTTCAACAGCAACCCGTTCAACGGCCCGCAGCCCACCTACGAGCAGCTCGTGCCGCGCACCTGCTGGGATCAGAAAGTGAACCAGGGGGGCGCCCGCCCCGGCTGCATCCGCCGGACCGTCGGCAACAACCTGTCGAGCCCCAACTCGCAGTTCCCCTACTCGCACCAGGCGTCGGTCGGCTTCCAGCGGCAGCTGGGACCCGACATGTCGTTCGAGGCAGACTACGTCTACTACAAGAGCCACTTCAATACGGTGGGTGGCAACATCAACCTCTCATGGAATCCCGCGACGGGCCTTCCGTTCCCGACCAATCAGTTGAACCGTCTCCCATTCCCCGAATGGGGCACCGTCAACATGCGGCGCATGAGCGGCGGCGAGGACGAGAAGAACCACACCGTTCAGATGGGCTTCCAGAAGCGCCTCGGCGACAACTGGCAGGCGTCAGCCACCTATTCGATGTCGTTCGACTACGACAAGCTCTATCCGGTCATCCTCCCGGAAATGGCCGCCTTCCCGCAGACGCACGGCGGCTGCACCGCGCCGGTGACGTGGAACGCGACCTTCACCGAGTGGAACTGCCGCACGCCGGTGAACTTCAAGGCGTTCGGCGTGGACGTCTACAACAACAGCGAGTGGTTCCGCACCAACGACCAGGTGCACCGCGCGGTGTTCAACGCCATTTACCAGCTGCCGTACGACGTGATGCTGAGCGGCCTCTACTTCTACGGAGACAACGGCTTCGCGACGACGACGTCGGGCGTGGACATCTACAACGTCGGCGGCGTCATCGCCAACCGGACCCGCGTCGACGGCACGATCATCCCGCTCAGGAACTTCAACAAGAAGGACCTGCACCGCGTCGATCTGCGGATCACGAAGGCGGTCAGGTTCGGCGGGAACGTGTCGGTGGAGCCGATGCTGGAGGTGTTCAACCTGTTCAACCGCGCCAACTTCACCGATTACGTGCTCAACGAGAGAAATGCGCGTTTCGGACAGCCGGAGTCGCCGACCCAGATCTCGTTTCAGCCACGTGTGATCCAGCTCGGGTTCCGCGCGCGGTTCTGATCGGCTCGTCCCACGCCGTCGATTCCGTGACCCCGGGCCACGTCACCGTGGTTCGGGGTCACCAACCGCGCAGGCACCGCGGCAACCCGTTCCCACCCCTGTTTGTGCTTCAATGGCGCCCATGAAACGCCGCAGATTCCTGAAATCCGGCGCGCTGGCCGGCGTTGCCGCACTCCAGGCACCCCACGCACTCCAGGCACTTCAGGCACCCCAGGCACCCTCGGCACCCCAGGCACCACCGCCCGTGATGACGCAGGCAGCCGAAGCCACGCCGCCGGCCGATGTCCAGGTGCTTGCCGACAACGAGCGCTGCGGGTCCGACTACATGGTGGACGTCATCAAGTCGCTCGGGTTCGAGTACGTCTGCGCCAATCCGGGCTCAAGCTTCCGCGGCCTGCACGAGTCGGTGATCAACTACGGCGGCAATACCGCGCCCGAGCTCATCACCTGCTGCCACGAGGAGTCGTCAGTGGCGATGGCCCACGCCTACTTCAAGGCCGAGGGAAAGCCGCTGGCGGTGATGGCGCACGGCACCGTCGGCCTGCAGCACGCGGCGATGGCCATCTACAACGCCTGGTGCGACCGCGTCCCCGTCTACGTGCTGCTCGGCAACCACCTCGACGCCTCGGAGCGCCGCGCGGCCGAGTGGTACCACGGCGTGCAGGACGCGGCCGCCATGGTGCGCGACTACGTCAAGTGGGACGACACGCCGCACTCGCTCGCCCACTTCGGCGAGTCCGCGGTGCGCGCGTACAAGATCGCGATGACGCCGCCGATGGCGCCGGTCGTCATCACGCTGGACGGCGGGCTCCAGGAGCATCCGGTCTCGAGGGACCATCGCCTTGCCGTGCCGAGGCTGACGCTCGCGTCGCCGCCGCAGGGCGACAGCGCCGCCGTTGACGAGCTCGCGCGCATGCTCGTCGCCGCCGAGAGCCCGCTGCTCGTTGCCGATCGCCTGGCACGGACGCCCAACGGCGTGACGCTGCTCGTCGAGCTGGCGGAGGCGCTGCAGGCGGGCGTGATCGATCAGGGCAGCCGCATGAACTTCCCGTCGCGGCATCCGCTCAACCAGACCCAGCGCGGCGCCGCCGCCGTGGGTGACGCGGACGTCATCGTCGGCCTCGAGGTCAGCGACTTCTGGTCCACGGTCAATGGCCTCCGCGACCAGCTGCACCGGTCCACGCGGCGCGTCGCCAGGCCGACGGCAAAGCTGATCACGGTCACGACGGGCGACCTCTATATCAGGTCGAACTACCAGGACTTCCGCCGCATGCAGGAAGTCGACCTCGCGATCGCCGCCGACGGCGAGGCCACGCTGCCGTCGCTGATCGAGGCCGTGAAGCGGCTGACGACGGGCGATCGGACGCGCGTGTTTCAGGAGCGCGGCGCCAGGCTGACGGAGGCGAGCCGCGCCGCCGCCGAGCGCGCGCGTGTGGCCGCGAGCTACGCGTGGGAGGCGAGCCCTGTCAGCACCGCCCGGCTCTGCGCGGAGCTGTGGACGCAGATCAAGAACGAAGACTGGTCGCTCGTCTCCAGCTATTACAGCCCCGACGTCGGCGGCTGGGCGCGGCGGCTGTGGGACTTCAGCCGGCCGTATCAGTGGCTCGGGCACGCCGGCGGGGGCGGCATCGGCTACGGCGCACCCGCGTCGGTGGGCGGCGCCCTGGCGAACAAGAAGCACGGACGCCTGTCGGTGGCCATCCAGACCGACGGCGATCTCATGTATGCGCCCGGCGTCCTGTGGACGGCGGCCCATCACACGATCCCGCTGCTGAGCGTCATGCACAACAACCGCGGCTACCACATGGAAGCGATGCACGTGCAGCGCATGTGCAGCGCGCGCGACCGCGGCATCGACCGCGGCTATCTCGGCAGCGAGCTGTCCAGCCCGAACATCGACTACGCCAGGCTGGCGCAGTCGATGGGCGTCTACGCCGAGGGACCGATCGAGAACCCCAACGACCTCGCGCCGGCCCTCCGGCGCGCGTTGGCCGTCGTCAAGAAGGGCGAGCCCGCGCTCGTCGATGTCGTCACGCAGGTGCGGTGATGCAGAGAATCCTGCTTGCGCTGCTCATGTTGTTCGTAGTGTCCGGCTCCAGCCGGACCACGCTCGCGCAACAACCGACGGCGAAACAAATCGAGGCGGGCGCCGCGCTGTACAGGAAGGTCGGCTGTTTTCAGTGCCACGTGAACGAGGGACAGGGCGGCGCGAACGGCCCGCGCCTCGGACCGAACCCGATTCCCCTGCCCCGCTTCATCCAGTACGTGAGAAAACCCGCAGGCGACATGCCGCCGTACAGCGCAAAGGTGCTCTCGGAGCGCGAGCTGGGGGACATCTACGCGTTCCTGCAGACGCGCAAGGCGCCGCCCCCCGTCAACACGATTCCGCAACTCGCGCCGTAACAGGAGAGCGTAGGGGCCGACTTCAGTCGGCCCGTCGCTCGTACACGATCACCTGCTCGACGGCGCCCGAGGTTCTGGAGGTCAGCGTCTTCCCGTCCGCGGAGACCTCGTGCGTGACGAGCCTGATGACGCCGCCGCCTTTCGTGGCGACGATCACCAGTACGTGCGTCCCGACGAACTTCGCCGCCAGCATGATGCCGGGATTCAGCGTGCCTGGCTTCTCCGATCCGTCCACGCGGAACGTCTCGGCGTCCTTCAGTTCCTTGCCGGCCATGAGGGCCGTGGCCGACATCGACACCGTGTCGCCCGACACGGTAATGCGCAGCGTCACGCGCTCCACCGGCATCGCCGGGCTCAGCCGCGACCTCGAAATATTCCCCACCCACTCGCCCGTGAATGGATCGGTCGCCGTCTGACCCGCGGCGAGCGCCGGGACGAGCAGGACCAGCAGAGCAGCCGCGGCCGTTCGGTGCATCATGAGTCGTTGGACACCGCGCGGCGGCGACAGTTCCGCAGGTATAATCGCGCCCATATGCACATGCGTACCCTGCACATCCTTGGCGTCGGCACCTTCGTCTGCGCGCTCGTTGCCGCGTTCACCGTCGCGGGTCACGCGCGCCAGGCGCGGACGGTGGCCGACGGCGTGTATTCAGCGGCGCAGGCACAGCGCGGGGCCGCGCTCTCCAAGGCGCAGTGCGCGTCGTGTCACGGCGACATGCTCGAGGGCGTCGTCGGTCCGATGCTGGCCGGCGACGGCTTCCTGCAGGCGTGGGCCGGCCGCACGATGACCGACCTCGTGGACAAGATTCAGAACACGATGCCGCTGCAGGCGCCGGGCTCGCTGTCGCGCGCGCAGTCCATCGACATCGCCACCTACATGCTGCAGGCGAGCAAGCTGAAGCCGGGGCAGGCCGACCTGGCGGCCGGCGCGCTCGCCCAGGTCACGTTCGCGGCGGCACCGCGCCCGGCGGCGGCGCCCGCGGGAGGCGCCGGGGGCGTCAACCTCGCGCCGATGGCGAACCTCGCGCAGCTCATGCGCGGGGTCACGTTCCCCAACGCCAACATCATCTTCAACGTGCAGGTGAAGGACCCGGGCACGACGCGGCCGCAGCAGCCGGTGCCGTTCGATTACATGCTCTGGGGATCGACCGTGTATTACGGCTGGCAGGCGGTGGACCAGGCGGCGCAGGCGCTCGTCGAAACCACGCCGCTCTTCCTGCTGCCCGGCCGACGCTGCGAGAACGGCCGGCCGGTGCCCGTCGACCGCGCCGACTACCAGAAGTTCACGCAGGACCTGGTCAACGTCAGCCGCGAGTTCTACAAGCTCTCGCAGTCACGCAAGCAGGACGCGATCGTCGACCAGATCGAGCGGCTCAACGACGCCTGCGCCAACTGCCACAAGGTGTACCGCGACGTCGGTTTGGCGGAAGGCGGCGGCCTCGGCGGCGATCGCTGCCGGTAGGGGCGCGGCATGCCGCGCCCGCCACGGGCGACGCATGCGGTCGCCCCTACCGCAATGACGGCCACGGGCGACGCATGCGTCGCCCCTACCGCAATGACGACGCGGTGGCCGCGAGCGCGGCCACGGCGCACTTCTCGTCGGCTTCCTGGTTCGGCGCGCCGCTCAGGCCCAGCCCGCCGATCCGCTCCATGCCGAACATGATCGGCACGCCGCCGCCGAGCGGCACGACCTCCGCCAGCTCGCGCTGACCCGCCAGCTCGCTGCCGCCGGCCGTCCGGTTCCGGAACTCGGTCGACGTCACGCCGAACGTCCGCGCCGTGTACGCCTTGCGCCGCGCCAGGTCCGCGTTGTGCGGGTTCAAGTTGTCGGCGCGCAGCAGCAGCTTCACGTCGCCGGCGCGATCGACGATCGCGACCGTCACCTGGTAGCCGTCCTTCAGGCAGGCCGCCATCGCGGCGTCCGCGATGGCGCGCGCGGCCTGCAGCGAGATGTTGCGCTCGGTGAGCACCTGTCCCTGCGCGGGAACCGCGGCGCCCATGAGCACCGCCACCATCCATGCCGGAAATCGCACGCTCGCCTCCTTATCGGTAGGGTCTACACGACGGACGATAGGGTTTGCCCCCGCGGGTGTCAACGACGGTGGCCACCCTCGACCGAGACGAGGACCCGCGGCGATTCGGGTCCGTCGCCCGCGGCGTTGGCGGCCCGCACTGAGAGGCAGAACGCGCCTTCGGCCCCGGTGACGGCAGCGGACGTGAGGTTCCCCACCGGCAGCTCGGCGACGATCGGTCCGTCGCATCGCAGGCGGGCGACCACGGTATAGCGCGCGGGTGCGCTGCCGCGCGTGGGGTCGGTCCACCCGATCGACAGGCCTGTGCCGGCGGCGACAATCCTCGGCGCACCTGGAGCGCCCGGCCGCGTGAGCGGCCCGGCCTCGGCCAGGTAGCGTGATTTCGCCGGATTGATCCCGTCTGCGATATCGGCGCCGGTGCCCGGCCACGCCATGTCTCCGAAAAACGGCGGCTGCGCGTCGAGGTAATAGGACTCGGGCAGCTCCCGGTCGGCGATGGCCGCGTCCCAGCTCACCGTTCCGTGCACGCGATTGCCGTGCACGATCAGCGTGGCGGCATCGACGGTGGCGTCGCGTGTAATGGCCCCGCCGGCGATCTCGTTGCCGACGACGTTCTGGTAATGCGAGGCGTCGGCCAGCCGGAAGCCGTAGGCATGCTCCACGCGGTTGCGGAAGAACAGGTTGTGCGGGCCCGCCGGGCCCCAGTAATCGGTGACGGCCGCGCCCTGGACGATGTTCCCCTCGAAGAGATTGGCGAACGGGTAGTGGCCGTGCACCGAGATGTCGGGCGGCACCCAGGCGGCCTCCGACTGCGTCTCGCGCGAGTAGTTGTAGCCGAACACGCTGCCATTGACGCCGACCTGCACGAGCATCGAGTGGCGGAGGCGCCGGAAGACGTTGTTCTCGACGAGCGCGCCCGTGGTGCGCTGGGACAGGTTGATGCCGTAGCCGTGACCGCCGCCGCCGTGGTTGCTCGCGTCGCGGAAGTCGCTGTCGCGAATCTCGACGCGCGAGCCGGTGTTGACCTCCACGTGTGACTTCGCGGCGCGCTCGCTGAGGATGCGCGACACCCATACCTCCGACACGTTCTGCATGTTGATCATGTGCGTGTCGCTCGAGTCGAGCCGGCGCAGGTGCAGGCTCTCGATGCCTGCCCGCTCGAGCAGCCTTTGCGGGCGGACCCTGGGACGCAGGCGCAGGTCGAAGTCGATGTGCAGCGGCGGGTCGATCGTGACCTGGTTGCCCGCAATCGCGGTCACGCGGACGATCTGCCCGACCGCGTTCACCGACCACGGCTGATCCCACTCGGGATCGGTGTACATCACGGCGGGGTCGTTCTCCTGATCGATCTCGGCCCACCGGCCGACGACGAACCGCGACGCGTCGTCCAGGGTGACGACGGACGACCCCTTGCGAAGGCCGGCGCGCGCGCTCACCCACGCGCCACGCTCGAACCGCGTGAACTCGACGGCGTGGCCGGCATGATTGACGTTCAGGTGCGTCTGCTGCGGCCCGGCACCCCGCAGCACGACGCCGCTCGCCATGCGCAGCGCGCGGCCGAGGAGGTACGTCCCCTCGGGAACGAAGACGGCCCCCGACGTCGTGACAGAGGCGATGGCGGCTTGAAACGCGGCGGCGTCATCGGTGACGCCGTCTCCCCGGGCGCCGAAATCCCGCACGTTCGCGCGGACGGGCACGTCGGGAATACCGCCCGCCACACCGGCGTGCCAGGCAATGCGCCGCTCCGCCGGCACGATCCCGCGGCCGGCCTGCGTGCCGGACGCCGCGGCCGCCACGGCACAGAGCGCAAGAAGGGTCGCGCCGGCAGCGCGCACGTCCCGCATAGAGGGCGCACGGATGATAGCAATTCAGTGGTAAAACAGGGCCGCGGAGACGACATGGGAAAAAGTGTGTGGACGCTTGCGGTGGCAGCCGCGGGGCTCGCCGGGACGCTGGTCAGTGGGCAGATCGCAGGTCCTCCCCCGTGGGCCTACGGGTATCACCAGGGGGGCCCGGATCCCGCGCCGCCGGCGTGCACGCCGCAGTCGAAGCCGCTCGACTGCGCGCGCATCGGCGCCCCGCGGCCGAACGACGTCGCGCACACGATGCCCGACACGGACCGGACGTTCACCGAGTTCCAGATCCATGGTGATTACGGTCCGGGCGACTGGTATCCACAGGACCACCCCGCGATGCCGGACATCGTGGCGCGCGGCCGCGAGGCCGACAAGCTGCGCGCGTGCGGGCTCTGCCACTACCCCAACGGACAGGGCAAGGCGGAGAACGCGCCGGTGGCCGCGCTGCCGATGAAGTACTTCGTGGCGCAGATCGAGGCATTCCGCAGCGGCACGCGCCGCAGCGCCGACCCGCGCAAGGCGAACACCAACGAGATGATCCAGATCGCGCGGCACCTCACCGACGCCGAGGTGCAGGCGGCCGCGACCTATTTCTCCTCGATGAAGTGGCGCCCGTGGGTGAAGGTCGTCGAGACCGAGAATGCGCCGAAGACACGCCAGACGATGAACGGGCTGTTCATGCCGATGCCGGGCAACGAGACCGAGCCGCTCGGAAAGCGCATCATGGAAGTGCCCGAGAACCCGGAGCAGACCGAGCGCTTCCGCAACCCCCGCTCCGGGTTTGTCGCCTACGTGCCCGTCGGCAGCGTGAGCGCGGGCGAGACGCTCGTCCTCAAGGGCGGCGGCAAGACCGTGCAGTGCACGCTCTGCCACGGAGCGGATCTGATGGGCAACGGCGACGTGCCCGGCATTGCCGATCGGCAGGTCAGCTACATCGCTCGCCAGCTCTATGACATTCAGGCCGGCACCCGCCAGAGCACCGCCATGCGCAACGTCGTCGCGAAGTTGAACGACGACGACCTGATCGCCATCGCGGCGTATCTGGGATCACGCTGATGAAAACACGCCTGTTCGTCGTCATGGTCATCGCCGCGCTGGCCGCGGCGCCCGGCCGCGCCCAGGATGCGAAGACGGCGCTCGACGCCGCGTCGAAGGCGCTGGGCGCAGCCAGCCTGCGGACGCTTCAGTACTCGGGCTGGGGCTTCGACTACGTCTTCGGCCAGGCGTACGACCCGAACTCCCCGTGGCCGCGGTTCAACGTCCCCGGCTTCACCATGACGATCGACTTCGTGGCGCCCGCCGTCCGCGACGATCGCCGCCGCGCGCAGCTCGAGGACCCGCCGCTCGGCGGCGGCTTCCAGCCGCTCTTCGGCGAGCAGCGGCAGATCTGGGCGGCCAACGGCACTCAGGCCTGGGATGTTGTCGGCGAGAACGCCGTTGCCGCGCGCATCCGCGACGACCGGCGCCCGACGGCGCAGGGCCGGCTCGAGCAGATCTGGCTGACGCCGCAGGGCTTCATCAAGGCCGCGCTCGCCGGGAACGCCACCGTGCGCGCGGAGACCGTGGGCGGCAAGCGCACGACCGTCGTCTCGTTCGCGAACCCGGCGGGCGGCAGGCTCGAAGGCACGCTCAACGACCGCAACGAGGTCGAGCACATCGCGAGCTGGTTCGGCCACAACGTACTTGGCGACACGACGATGGAGGCGGCGTTCAGCGAGTACAGGGACTTCGCAGGCGTGCACTTCCCCACGCGCATCGTCCAGCGCCAGGGCGGTTATCCG
Source organism: Acidimicrobiia bacterium (assembly GCA_016871375.1). GTDB lineage: Bacteria > Acidobacteriota > Vicinamibacteria > Vicinamibacterales > UBA2999 > VFYY01. The sequence goes on along the minus strand of VFYY01000043.1, from coordinate 14,942 downwards.
CTGCTCGACGTGACGGTCACCGACGTGAAGCCGAACGTGGCCGTGAACCTCGCCGTGCCGGCGCACATCCCGACGACGCCGGCGGGCTCGATCGTGGGCGCGCCGGAGAAGGTGGCGGACGGCATCTGGATCATTCCGTCGTACGCCAAGAGCGTGGCGGTGGAGTTCCGCGACTTCATCGCGGTGGTCGAAGCGCCTGAAACCGAAGCGCAGTCGCTGCAGGTGATCGAGGCGGTCCGGAAGGCCATCCCGAACAAGCCGATCCGGTACGTCGTCAACACCCACGGCCACTTCGATCACCTCGGCGGGCTGCGGACCTACGCGGCCGAAGGCGCGGCCATCGTCACGCATCGCGACAACATTGCGTTTCTCCAGCAGGCGTGGGCGCAGCCTCGAACGCTTGCGCCCGATCGTCTGTCGAAGTCGGGCCGAACGGCAACGTTCGAAGGCGTGACGGGCTCGCGTCTGATCAGCGACGGCTCGCGCAGCTTCACCATCTACCACTACGCGGGGAACATGCACAACCCCGGCATGCTGATGCTGTATTTCCCCAAGGAGAAGATGCTCGTCGTCGCCGACTCGTTCTCGCCGCCGGCGGCGCCGCTGACCTCGCCGCCCAACGCGCTGCCGAACCTGCGGCACTTCTACGACTCGGTGCAGCGGCTGCGGCTCGACGTCGAGCAGGTGATCCCGATTCACGGCCGCGTCACGACGCTCGACGAAGCGAAGACGATTCTCGACACGTTCAGTGGAGGCGCCCGATGAGGATGCGATGGGGGTCAGACCCCATGAGTCGGGTCGTGTCATGGGGTCTGACCCCATGCCTGCTCGTCGCGCTCGCCCTTGCCATCAGCGCGCAGACGCCGGGCGAAGGCGGGCCGGCTGCGGCGATCGCGCCGGGAGCCTCGGTGTCGTCGGGCGTGACGCCGAATCCGCGCATCGGGCATCCGACGACCGGCTGCGAGAACAAGGAGAAGCGCTTCAACGCGCTCGGCATGCCCGCGCGCGTCGGCGAAGTGGACTCGACGGACGGCAAGAAGTGGACGGTGCCGCTGACCGTCGAGGAAGGCCCGTTCGCGGTGGACTACTACAACGACTGCAACGGACCCGGAGAGGACCTCGACTACGCGTCGAAACTGAGGACCGTCGTCATCGACCCTGACGGGGTCGAGATCACCGCGTTCATTCACGCCGATAACTACTTCGAGCTGTCGGTGAACGGCACGTTCGTCGGGCGCGACTCCATCGGCATGGTGCCCTTCAACACCGCCGTCGTGCGGTTCAGGGCGCGCTACCCGATGACCTACGCGATCAAGGCCGTGGACTGGGAGACGCACCAGGGCGTCGGGCTCGAGTACGCCAACTTCAACGTCGGCGACGGCGGGTTCATCGCCTACTTCAGCGACGGGAACCGCACGGGCGCGGACTGGCGCATCGAGACCTTCTACATCGCGCCGCTCGACGACCCGAGCTGCGTGCGCGTGACCCCGCAGGGGCGCGACTCCACGTTCTGCTCGCAGGCCACGCGTCCGTTCTGCGCGGCGAAGGAGCCGCTGAAGGTCTGCCAGGCCCTGCACTTCCCCGTCCCCGCGGACTGGAAGTCGCCGCGGTTCAACGACTCGCGCTGGGCGATGGCGACCACCTGGCCCCCGGCCGTGGTCACCGACGACGTGTCGTACACGCGGGTGACGAAGATCTTCGGCGACGCCGAGTTCATCTGGACGAAGAACCTGAAGCTCGACAACCTCGTGCTCGCGCGCTACACCGCGAAGGGCCCGCGGCGGCGTTGAGCACGTTTCGCATCGCGCTCGCCAACATTCCCTATCCGGCATCGCCGGACGACGCGGTCACGCGGGCGACGGGGGCCATGGCCGAGGCCTCGGCGGCCGGCGCCGGCGTCATCTGCTTTCCCGAGTGCTACGTCCCCGGCTACCGCGCCCGCGACAGGCGCGTGCCGCCGCCGGACCCCGCGTTTCTCCAGCGCGCGTGGGACACGGTCGCGGACGCGGCACGGCGCGCGCGCGTCGCCGTGGTCCTCGGGACCGAGCGCGTGGTCAACGCGAGGCTGTGGATCTCCACTCTCGTCGTCAACGCCGACGGCACGGTCGCCGGCTTCCAGGACAAGACGCAGATCGACCCGTCCGAGGAGGATCTCGGATACGTGCCCGCGGACACCGGCCGGAACGTCTTTCAGGCCGGGCCGCTCACCTTCGGCGTCGCAATCTGCCACGAGGGGTGGCGATACCCGGAGACCGTGCGCTGGCCGGCGCGCCACGGCGCGCACGTCGTCTTCCATCCGCATTTCCACGAAGCCGAGAACGGCAGCTACCGGCCGGCCACCTTCGCGGACCCGGCGAACACGTTTCACGAGAAGGCGGCGCTCTGCCGCGCGGCCGAAAACACCTGCTTCTTTGCCAGCGTGAACTATGCGAGCATTGGCTCGCCCACGACCTCGGCCGTGGTGCGGCCCGATGGGACGCTCCTGGCGTACCAGCCGTACGGCACGCCCGGGCTCCTCATCGTGGACATCGACCTCTCCGAGGCCACGGGTCTCCTGGCGGCGCGCCTGAGACGACACTCGATCGAGGAGCTCATATGAAGAGACTGGCTGCGGCGGCAGCAGCGGCGGCAATGCTCGCGGTCCTGCTGACGGTCCCGACCTACGCCCATCACTCGTTCGCGGCGGAGTTCGACGCGAACAACTGCAGGGATTTCACCGGCACGTTCACCAAGCTCGACTGGCAGAGCCCGCACGCGTACTTCTACATGGACATCAAGGACGCGAGCGGCAAGGTCGAGACGTGGTCGTTCCAGACCTACGCGCTCATCACGCTGCGGCGCGCGGGCAACGACCGGCAGATCTTCCTCGACAACATCGGCAAGGACGTGTGGGTGCGCGGGTGCCTCGCGAAGAACGGGCGCCAGCATTACGCGGCCGCCGGCACGTTGAAGTTCTCCGACGGCGTGCTCCGCCAGGTCGGCCAGCTTCAGGACTAGGGCCGACCTGAAGTCGGCCCCTACAGGACTAGGGCCGACCTGAAGTCGGCCCCTACAGGACGATGAACATGCGCAACGTCATTCTTTTCGCGCTCGCGTGCGCGGCCTCCGTCTCTGTCGGTGCGCAGCAGCCGCAGGACGGACCGCCGTACCAGATCGGCGTCATGCCCCCGGGCGGACCGCCGCCGCGGCTCCCGAACGGCAAGCCGGACCTCTCCGGCCACTGGCTGCCGAACAGCGCCGGCCAGGGTGTCAGCGGCCGCTACGGCGTGGATCCGCTCGCGCGCCGGCAGTTCGACCCGAAGGCCACGCCTGAGGAGCAGCCGGCAGCTCCAGGACTGGGCAGTCGCGAAGATCAAGTCGATGACGCCGACCGAGATGGAGCTCTCGAAGTCGTCGGTGAACTGCACCCCGCGCGGCGTGCCCGCGATCTGGCTGCAGAACCCGTACTCGACGGTGATGATTCACACGCCGACGCAGCTCGTGCAGCTCTACGAGGTGCTGAACAACTGGCGCCTGATTCACACCGACGGCCGTCCGCTGCCGAAGTACCCGGAGCCGTTCTTCCACGGCAACAGCACCACGCGCTGGGACGGCGACACGCTCGTCGTCGAGTCGGTCGCCTTCGACGAGCGCACCTACATCATGCCGAACGGGTGGTTCCACAGCGAGGAGCTGAAGGTCACCGAGCGCTACTCGCGGCCGTCGATGAACTACCTCTACGTGCAGGTCACCGTGGACGACCCGAAGGTGCTGAAGAAGCCGTGGACGTCCGCGCCGCGCCGCTGGACGCTCGGCGACGGCAACGTCTACGAGTTCTACTGCACGAACAACCACGAGCTTACGGAGCTCGAAAAGCTGCGCGAACAAGAGCTGCAGGACAGCCGGCAGCCGGCTGCCGGCAGCCGGCCGTAAAGGAGCCGTCATGGCATCGAAGCGCGTGTCGCGTCGTCGCGTGTTGAAAGCGGCCGGGGCCGCGGCCGTCGGCGGAGCCTCCGCCGTCCTTGGCGGGGACAAGGCGCTTGCCCTGAGCGAAGTCGAAGGGCAACAGGGCGCGCCCGCCGTCGTCACCAACACCCAGGCCGGACGCCGGTTCCGCGCCTTCGTCAAGTACTCCACCGCGCCGCCGAGCGTCGTCGAGCTGCGCGCGCGCGCGCTCGAGGGGCGGCTCATCGCCGTCCGCACCGAGGCGGCGCAGACCTGCTACACGACCGTCCGCCAGGTGCTGCTCCCCAGCGCGAACGCGCCGAATCAGCCAGGCATCCTCGGCCACGGCGGGGTCGGCATCGTCGAGGCCGTCGGCCCGCAGGCGACGCGCGTGCGCGTCGGCGATCGCGTCATGGTCGCCTTCCACGCGGCATGCGGCGCGTGCCACAACTGCCTCTGGATGCGCTCCGATCAGTGCGTCAACCGCGGCAACGCGACCGCCGTCCCTATTGCCGACCTCGACGGCCGGACGCTCATGTCGGCCGACAACACCGGCATGTGCGAGCTGATGATCGTGCAGGAGGAACACGCGATTCCGGTGTTCACCAGCGTGTCTTCGGTGGAGATCTCGATGCTGACCTGCGTCGGCGGCGCCGGGCTCGGCATGGCGACGACGAACGTCCCCGTCCAGATCGCGTCGGACGTGGTGATCTTCGGCGCAGGCCCGGTCGGCCTGTCCGCGCTGCAGGGCGCGAAGATCAAGGGCGCCTCGCGCATCATCGTCGTCGAGCCGGTTCCCTACCGCCGCGACCTGGCGATGAAACTGGGCGCGACGCACGTACTGGACCCGAATCAGTACAAGCGCACGCCGCGCGTGCGGCCGGCGAACGGCTTCGGGCGCGACGATGCGCGGTTCGACGACACGCTGCTGGATCACATCCGCGAGCTGGTCAAGCAGCCGACCGATCGCTACTGGGCGGGCGGCGGCCGCGTCGGCCCGGACCACATCATGGAAGCCGCGGGCGGCGACCAGATGCCGCCCAAGGAGCCCGCCGGTCCCGATCCGACGGGCATCACCACGCTCATGCAGAGCTGGGAGCTCTGCTCGCGCGTCGGCACGGCCACGTCCTGCACCGTCGGCCAGCCCGAGAACGCGTTCGTGCAGATCCCCGGCTCGCAGTTCGGCGACAGCGCGCGGCACTGGTGGGTCGGCACCGCCGGCGGCACCAACGACCGCCGCGACACGCCGCGCTACGTGCGCCTGATGGAGACCGGCCAGATCAGCATGAAGGCCCTCGCGTCGCGGACGTATCCACTCGACCAGACGCGCGAGGCCTATCAGGTCTGTGCGGACCGCACCGTCGTCGCGACGGTGGTGACGCCGAACATCACGTAGGTCGTAGGTGGTAGGTGGTAGGGGCCGACTCAACGATCGGCTCCTACACGTCCTTTCCCTGCCTCACGGCCTCGGTGAACCCTGGGAACCGCGTGCGAATGTAACCTGCCGGCCGGATCCGACCGGCTCGCGGCGCGGACGTATCCGCTCGACCAGACGCGCGACACCTATCACGTGTGCGCGGATCGCACCGTCGTCGCGACCGTCGTCACGCCGAACGGGCGGGGCTGAGCACGCGCATCATCTCGTTGGCGCCGCGCACGAACTCGTAGGGGACTCGCTCGATCGAGACCTCGAGTCCGGCGCGGCGGAGCCGCTCGACCGCACTCTCGACATACGGACTCCGCGCCCAGTCCAACGCCTGCAACGGAAAGATCCGCACTTCCCCTGCGACGCGGCATAGCTCCGCGATTGCTGCCTCGTGGAACGTCTCTCCAAGCTGTTCGCTGTAGAGGAAGAGGAAGTGCGAGCAGAGCGCGAGATCGAATGCTCGGTCCGCGAACGGCAGCGCGGGCAACTCCGCATCCACGTAACGGCCATCGCGGCTCCCGCGGGGGTAGTCGGCAAGGAACGCGTTCATCGCGGCCATGCGGATCTGCCCGAGCGCCTCGACGGACGGGATGAAGTCCCACACGAACTGTTCCTGGTGTTGACGCGCCTGCTCGAGCACTGAGTCACAGGCGACGTTGATGCGGTCGCGAATCTGGTCCGCGGCAAAGCGGTAGAGAGGGTCGAACGACACGACCGTCGCGCCGCGGCGGGTCGCTTCGGCGTTGAAGCTGGCGGGACCGTCCGCGCAGCCGAGAATTCGCCCCTGCAGATCGGCATCCGTCAACGCGAACATGCGGCGATACTCGTCGAACGATCGTCCCCAGGGCACGACCTGATCGAGCGTGAACACATAACTATTACATTCGGCTGTAAGCGGTTATGGCAACCTTGCCGCATGGAACCTGCGGGGGCACTCCTCGCCTTCGGCACGCTGCTCCTGTCGATCGCGGCGCTCCTCGGATTCGTTCAGGAACAGCATCGACACTCGCCTGAGTTGTTCGCGCAGTGGCGGGTCGTGCACGCGGGCGGGAGCGCGGGCGGCGTACAGCTCGTCGCGCTCTCAGCGGTGTGGCAGCGGTTCGATCAGTCGGGTTGGTGGACCGCCGCCCTGCCCTGGGCGCTCGTCATCGCCGCGTGGGCGTTCTTTATCGGCCCGCTCGCACGGGCGACGGGTCATGCTCGACTGGCGCAAGTGATCAACAGCCTCGGGCCACCTGACGGGCCGAGTGTAGTCCGGCTGAAGCCGGACACTACGTACGTAAAAAAGGCCGACCTCAAGGTCGGCCCCTACATCGCGAATCGCGAGTTCACGAATCGCAAATCACAAATCGCAAATCACAAATCGCAAATGGTCACGCGAGTATCTCGTTGACCACCTTCCCCGCCACGTCGGTGAGCCGGAACTCGCGGCCCTGCGAGCGGTACGTGAGCCGCTCGTGCTCGATGCCCACGAGCCTGAGGATCGTCGCGTTCAGATCGTGGATGTGCACCGGGTCCTTGACGATGTTGTAGCCGAAGTCGTCGGTCTCGCCGTAGACGAGGCCGGGCTTGACGCCGCCGCCGGCGAGCCACACGCAGAAGTTCCCGCCATGGTGGTCGCGCCCGAAGTTGGTCTTCAGCGTCCCCTGCGCGAACGACGTGCGCCCGAACTCGGTGCCGAAGACGACGAGCGTGTCGTCGAGGAGCCCGCGCTGCTTGAGGTCGCGCACGAGGCCGGCCGACGGCTGGTCGATCTCGCGGCAGGTGGCGGGCAGCCGCGCGGCGATGCCGCCGTGGTGGTCCCACCCCATGTGCACGATCATCGTGTAGCGCACGTCGCGCTCGGCGAGCCGTCGCGCCAGCAGGCAGTTGCGCGCGAACGTGCCCGGCTTCTCCACGTCGGGACCGTAGAGATCGAGGACGTGCTTCGGCTCGGTCGAGATGTCGGCGACCTCCGGCACGGACGATTGCATCCGGTAGGCCATCTCGTACTGGTTGATCTTCGACGGGATCTCCGGATCGTTGCTCGCCGCGCGCTGGATCTGCGCGAGCCTGCCGATCGCGTCGAGCATGTCGCGCCGGTCCTTCTTCGTGTGGCCCGCCGGGCTCTCGATGTACGGCACCGGCTCCTGCCCCGAGCGGAACTGCACGCCCTGGTAGTGCGACGGCATGAACCCGGCCGCCCACGTGGACGCGTCGATCGGCACGCCGCCCGGGTTGCCGCTGCTCATGACGACGAACATCGGCAGGTCCTTGTTGGCGGACCCGAGGGCGTAGGTGACCCAGGCGCCCGTGGAGGGGCGGCCCGCGATCTGGAAGCCGGTGTGCAGGAACTTCGACGCCGGGTCGTGGTTCACGTGCTCCGTGTTCATCGTCCTGATGACACAGACATCGTCGATGATGCCGCCCAGGTGCTGGACGGCGTCGCTGACCATGAACCCGCTGGAGCCGTAGCGCTTGAACGCCGACACCGGGCCGACGATCGGGAACGACGTCTGGCCCTTCACCATCGTCGAGAGCCGGCGCGTGCCGCGGACCGAGTCGGGCAGCTCCTCGCCGTGCATCTTCTCGAGCATCGGCTTGTAGTCGAGCGTGTCGTTCTGCGAGAAGGCGCCGAGCATGTGCAGGTAGATCACGCGCTTGGCGCGCGCCGGGACGTGCGGGAAACCGGGCAGGCCGGCGTGGGCATCCACAGGGATCGGCGACTGGGCGAAGGCGGGCGTTCCGAGCAGCTCCGCGAGCGACAACCAGCCGAGGCCGGCGCCCGTCTTCAGCAGGAATGCACGCCGTGAATCTTCGAAGTTGCTCATAAGCTTACGGGCGACGCATGCGTCGCCCCTACCTCAGTGAATACGCGTCGGGCGTATTCATGACGACCGTCGTCACGTTCGTGAGCGCCGCGAGCTGCACCGGATCGAGCGTCGCGTCGGGCCCGCGTGACACCCGCCTGCAGGAGCGTGCTCGCCGCCTCCCGGTCCGCCGTGAAGCGCTCGAGCTGCGAGTCGTAGTACGCGCGCAGCGTGGACAGCTCCTCGCCGCCCGGCCGCCGCCGCGTCGCCAGCCTGAAGATCGTCGTGATCCGGGCATCCTTCGCGCTTTCGCCGCGCAGGACGATTGCGGCCAGCGAGCGGTACGCCTCCAGGTACTGCGGGTCGTCGAGCAGCACCAGCGCCTGCAGCGGCGTGTTCGACGTGTTGCGGCGCGCGGTCGTGCTCCACCGCTCGGGCATGTCGAAGGTCGCCATCGCCGGGTGCAGCGAGTTGCGCTTGATGAACGAGTAGAGGCTGCGACGATGGTGGTCGTCGGCGGGCAGCTTGTCGGGATCGGGATACGTGTAGACGTTGAAGCCGTCCCAGAGATTCTTCGGCTGGTACGGATACGTGCTCGGCCCGCCGATCTGGCGCTTGAGCAGGCCGCTGGCGGCGAGCGCGTGGTCGCGCACCATCTCGGCCGGCATGCGCAGGCGCGGGAAGCGCGCCAGCAGCAGGTTGCGCGGGTCCTTCTTCAGCGCCTCGTCTCCGACGTTCGAGTGCTGACGGTAGGTTGCCGACATCACGATCGTCTTGTGCAGGCGCTTGATGTCCCAGCCGGATTCGCGGAACGTGACCGCCAGGTAGTCCAGCAGGTCGGGGTGGCTCGGGATCGAGCCCTGCGACCCGAAGTCCTCGGCGGTCTCCACGAGACCGCGGCCGACGTGCATCTGCCAGACGCGGTTCACGAACACGCGCGAGGTGAGCGGGTTGCGCGCGTCGAACAGCCACTGCGCCAGGCCGATGCGGTTCTCCGGCCACGCGCTGTTCCACGGCAGGACGTTGTTCAGCCCGCGCGGCGGCACCTGCTCGCCGTGGTCCTCGTAGTTGCCGCGCACGAGCACGTAGGTCGGCCGCGGCGTGGGCGTGTCGCCCATGATCATGACCTGCGGCTGCACGGAGACGAGATCGTTCTCGGCGTTGCGCGCGCTGAGGAGCGACGTCGCGGCCTGCTGCACGCGCGCATCCGCGGCCACCAGCATGTCGACGACATCCTGCCGCGTCATGGTAGGGGCGACACATGTGTCGCCCGCACACGAATGGAGATACCGCACTTCCGCCGGCGTCAGCGCCGCGCGGAAGACGCGGACCTCGTCGATCGCGCCGCCCTTCATCGTCTGCGCGCGCAGCCGCTTGCCAAAGGCGAGGCCGAGCGCCTGGTCCGCCTGGTTGGCGTTGCCGTTGGGGATGATCGTGCGCGTCAGGTTGTCGCGCGCCACGGTGACCTCGGCCGGCGCGCCGTTCACGTAGAGCACCGTGCCCGTCGCGCGGCTCGAGCCGTCGTAGGTGACCGTGATGTGCGTCCACTCGTGCACCGGGATCGGCTGCGTCGACAGCAGGCTGATGCCGTTGCCCGCGCGCGAGTGCATCATCTCCCACCGCAGGTGGTTCTTCTCGAGGTGGAGCTGGTAGCCGGCGTTGCCGGCGTTCTCCGTCTCGCGGTGATGGAAGATCGCCGAGTCCTCGTAGACCTGCCCCGCCTTCACCCACAGGTCGATGCTGAACGGCTGCGTGCGTTCGTAGTAGCCGATGCCGTTGCCGAGGATGCCGACCTCGGTCTCGGTGAAGTGCAGCGCGTTGCCCGTCACGCCGGGCCGGAGATCCGCCAGCATCAGGACGGCGGGCGGCGCACCGCCTCCGGCGCTCGGCGACGCGCTGAGATCGGCGCGCACGAGCCCGCCGGGCAGCGCCCGGCTGACGCGCCCTTCACGAGCCGCGGCTTCCGCCGCGTCGCGGAACATCATCCGGCACGACTCGTCGGAGACGAGCGGCCCGTTGTTGCTGGTGCACGGCTCCTGCAGCGACGCCGGCGCCAGCGGCGGCGGCGAGAGGCGCGCCTGCGGCAGCGCGGTCGGCATCTGATCGTCTGGCACCGGCCCGGTCGTTTCGAACGGGTAATACCCGGTCAGCCCGCGGTCGAGCGACTGCTGGATTGCCTGCCGCAGCGCGGCCGGATCGGCGAGCAGCGCGTCCGCGCGCGCGGCGGCGTCCTTCGCGGCCTGCGCGCGAGCGTTCTCGAACGCCGTCTCCTGCCGCCGAATCGCGGCCTGCGCCTCCGCGATCTTCTTGTCCGTTGCCGCATCGGTCCACGCCAGCGTCGGCCCCGCGGTAATCCCGGTGCGCCCCGGCGCGTAGAACCCCGGCTCGTCGGTGCTGTTGAAGAAGCCGGTGAGCGAGTAGAAATCCTTCGTCGGAATCGGGTCGTACTTGTGATCGTGGCAGCGCGCGCAGCCCACGGTCATCGCCAGGAAGCCGGTGCCGATCGTCACCGCGCGATCCACGGCGTACTCGACGCGGTACTCCTCGTCGATCGCGCCGTTCTCGTTCGTCCGCTTGCCGAGCCGCAGGAACGCGGTCGCGAGCTTCTGCTCCTTCGTCGCGTTCGGCAGCAGATCCCCGGCGAGCTGCCACGTGGCGAACTGGTCGAACGGCATGTTGCGGTTGAGCGCCGCAATCGTCCAGTCGCGGTACGGCCACAGCACGCGGTCGTGCAGATCGTCGAGGAAACCGTCGCTGTCCGCGTAGCGGCCGACGTCCAGCCACTGCACGGCCATGTGCTCGCCGTAGGCCGGCGACGCGAGCAGCCGATCGACCAGCTGCTCGTAGGCGTTGCGGCCCGTGTCCTTGACGAACGCGTCCACCTCGGCGAGCGTCGGCGGCAGCCCGGTCAGCGTGAGCGTGACACGGTTGATCAGCGTCTCGCGGTCCGCTTCCGCCGAGAGCGGCAGCCCCTCGCGCTCGAGGCGGTTCAGCACGAACCGATCGACGTCGTTGACCACACGGTTCGCCGCCGCCACCGCGGGCGGCGCCGGCTTCTGCGGCGCCACGAACGCCCAGTGCGGCTTGTACTGCGCGCCCTGCGCGATCCACTGCCGCAGGATCTCGATCTGCGCCGGCGACAGCGTCTTGTTCGTCACGCGCGGCGGCATCCGCACCGCCGCGTTCTCGTGCGTGACGCGGAAGATCACCTGGCTGGCGTCGGGATCGCCGGGCACGATCGCGAACGTCCCGGCGCGGCGGAGCGCGGCCCGCGCGCCCTCGGGCGTATCGAGGCGCAGGTTCGCCTGGCGGCTCTTCTCGTCAGGGCCGTGGCAGCGGAAACAGTAGTCCGACAGGATGGGGCGGACGTCCCAGTTGTAGTCGACGGGACGAACTCGAGGTGCCTCGGGTGCCTGAACTGCCTGGGGTGCCTGGGGGGCGTCAGGCGCGGGCGTGCGCGCAGCGATCATCGCCGCAGCCCACACAACGGCCGCGGGAACCATCGCCGCCCGACTCCACGGTTTGCTCACAGGCGTGCCTCGAATTCTACGTCAGCGCCCCGATGGAACCGACGGCGCCGGACGTGCAAACCTGGCCGAATCGATCGCAACGTTCGGCTGCACATCGGTGATTTCAAACCGCGATCGCCCACTGAGCCACGACACCGTCCATCTGAACGGCACCTTGACCCCGGCGACTTCACGGTAATCCGCGTAGTCCACTCGTGTGACGAGGCGCCCGATCGGCGATGCCGCGTAGCGCACCAGCCGCGTCAGCAGCCCGGTCTCCTCGTCGAACACGAGCGTCGCGACCCCGCCGCTGGCGGTGTCGCCCTGCACGACCAGCACCTCGCGCTCGTCCACGATCGCCGGGAAGCCCGTGCGCCAGTTGGTCAGCGCCTGCTTGATGCGCGCGGGAAACAGGATCCCGGTCTCGAGACGCAGGCCGTCGAGCTCCTGCCCCGTCAGCGGCATCACCGCCACCGGCCGATCCGTCAACGGCGCCGCCATCCAGCCCGCCCGCCCGTCGATCGTCGTCGTCGTGTCGCCGAGCCGGCTGCGCACGATCGTCGTCCGCTGATCCGGCGCCTTCGCGTAGATCTCGACCGGGCGCTTCCCCGCGTCGTCGAACCCGCTGTAGGTGCCCTTCGCGGTGAAGCTGGTGAGACGCGCGACGCGATCCGCGCCGCCGAGCGCCTGCAGGTACGTGTCGAGAATCTGTTCCGCCGGCGGCTGCCCGGTGGCCTGGCGGTACGGATCGCCGGGCTCTTCGGGCGGCGCCTCGCCGTAGAGCCGGTTCAGGCTCGGCATCACGTTCGGCCGCTGGCTGCCGCGGTGACACGTGTCGCAGGTCACCACCTGGCGGCCGCCGAAGTGCTCCTTGTTGATGGCGGCGACCATCAGCATCATGCGGCGCGACGTCCGCTTCAGGTTGTTGTCGTCGGCGTAGCGCGCCCAGCTCCCGCCGCTCTCTTCGGTGTGGCAGTCGGTGCAGTTCAAGCCGAGCGACGCGGACAGAAAGCCCATCGTGCCCATGAACTGATCGACAGGAATGCCCTTGAGGACCTGGACGTTCTTGAAGACCTCCTCGGCCATCGGAGGCCTTGCCAGATTGGCAGAGGGCGCCTGGCCCGCGAGCGACATGACGCCCGCGAGCCAGACGCAGGCGGTGACGGCGGCTATTTCTCGACCTTTGACCAATCCAGGTAGTCTCCCGAACAGGTGATTTCGCCGAGCTCCCAGGCCGGCCGCAGCTCGTAATAGAAGGTGGCGATCCACGGCTTGGCGAGCGCGACGGGATCCTCCATGACGAACTCGATCGTCATGTGGTCGCGATCGATCCGCTTGAAGCGCTCGGTCACCTTCAGCTTGTCGCTGTGCGGCGTGCCCGCGCGATCGAGCCACGTCTTGTCGTTGAAGCCCGTGCTGACGACTTCGAGCGTGTAGTCGTCGATCCAGCGCGCGACCGACGTTCCCATCCACAGGAGGTCCGGATCCGCGGGCAGCGCCCGGCCGTCCATCCACAGGCGCCGCATGAAGTGGTCGTACTCGAACACCTGCAGCATCGCCTTCGGCGTCTGGATGAACTCGAACGGGTAGGGGTGGAAGTAGACGCGCGGCACGCCCGGCGGATAGCACTTGGTCAGCACCGGGTCGTTGGTCTGGTCCAGCGTGAACTGGCCCGAGTTGTTCGCGCGGTTCCCCTTGAGCTGCTCGAGGCCCCACGCCGTCAGCGGCGGCGGCGCCGTCTTCGGGTTCGTGAACGTGAAGCCCGTGAAGCCCATGTCCATCCCGGGCGGGTTGCGCTTGAACCACACGCCGTTCAGGTCGCGACGCGGCGCGGGCGGAGACTTCGTGGGCGCCGCCTGCGAGAACAGCGCGGGAGTGCCGGCCAGGATCGCGCCGGCCACGCAGAGGGCGAGGAGGCGGTTCGGCGTCATCTCATTCCTCGAAGAGCGGCAGCTCTTTGCCGTCGGGGCCGACAAGCGAACGGATCTGCAGCACGGGGTTGCCTTCCTTGTGCGGCGTGCCGCCGACCTTGATCTTGTCGCCGGGCTCGAGCGTCCGCTTGGTCCAGCCGGCCCGCGCCAGCTTGTTCGGCGCGGTGAGCCACCCGGACCACTTCTCGGTTTTCCCGTCCCTGGTGACGTCGAAGAAGACCAGCACGTGCGGGTTGGCGAACTGCATCTCGGTGACGACGGCGTCGAACGTCACGTTCTTCGTCTGGTCGTACGCCGCGCCGCCATGATGCGCCACCACCGGCGCCGCGGCCACGAGCAGGGCCGCGGCGAGCATGACGAATGTATGTTTCATGGCTTCATTCTAGTCCCCACGGGCCACAGAGACACAGAGTCACGGAGGGGAATTTTTCTCTGTGTCTCCGTGACTCTGTGGCCTGTTTCAGAAGGCGAACCTGAACCCCAGTTGGACGATGCGCGGCTGGTAGGCCACGTTGTTGTTAAACGAGGGCCGCCCGTAGGCCGCGTTGCTCTCCAGCACGGTGTAGGACCCGAAATTCTCGTGGTTGAAGACGTTGAAGACCTCGAGCATGCCGTCGATGGTCATGCGGCCGACGATGCGCTGGCGCTTGGTGACGCGGAGATCCACGCGGTGGATCGGCTCGCCGACCAGGTTGTTGCGCGGCGTGATCGTCCCGTTCGCGCGCAGCCGCCCCGTGCTCGCGGCGCCCATGTTCCGGAGGTCGCCGCCCCACGACGTGTTGAAGCGCTCACCGGACCCGAAGAAATACAGGCCGCTCACCTGGAACCCCATGCCGGCGTCCCAGATGCCGTTGAACGTCGCGCGGTGCCGCTGCTCGGTCGCCGCCAGCCCGTAGATGCCGCCGATGTCCTCGGCCACGGGGAACCCGAGCGGGCTGAGGATCGTGGCGATCGGACCCGTGCGATCGAGCGCCACGGTGAACGGCGCCGGGTCCTCGTCCTTGAACCACGCCAGCGTGTAGGTGCCGTTGGCCTGCCAGCGGTTCGAGAAGCGCTTGGTGAAGCTGTTCTCCCAGCCGTAGTAGTTGGAGCGCTTCGTCATGATCTCCGCGCGCACGATGCCCCAGTCGGGGAACGGCGTCCGCGCGACGTCCTGGAAGCGCAGGTTCGCGCCGGTCGCGCGGTCGTAGGTCAGGTTGATGTTCGGCGCGAACTCTTCCTTCCGGCCGCCGGTCCACACGTAGTTCGACTCCACCGCCATCGACGGCCCGAGCTGCCGCTGCACGCCGAGGGACGCCATGTGGCTGAAGGAGGTGTCGTGGTCGCCGAACGGAATCTCGTTGGCGACGGTGCGGCGCAGGCA
>VFYY01000042.1 GCA_016871375.1 Acidimicrobiia bacterium | reverse complement strand
CGGCGACCACCGACGCGGTGCCGATCACCCGCCAGTCGCGCCAGAACCCGGGCCTGGTCTCGCGGTTCGCGGGCGCGGCACCCTGGCCCGGCCGCATGTCGGCGCCGTCGATCTCCAGCGCAAACGCGAGATCGCGCGCGGACTGGAAGCGCTCGACGGGATTCTTCTCGAGGCAACGGTTGACGACGCGCTGCAGATAGACGGGGATGGATCCGTCCGCGCGATCGAGCGGCGGCGGATCGGCGTTGAGCAGCGCACTCAGCGCATCCGCCGTCGTGGTGCCGTCGAACGCGCGCCTGCCGCTCACCATCTCGTAGAGGACGGCGCCGAGCGCGAAGATGTCCGTCCGCGCGTCGACGCCCTGACCGCGCACCTGCTCGGGTGCCATGTAGCCGACGGTCCCGACGATGAGGCCCGGCGCGGTCGGCGCGGCGGAGGGCGCGATCGTCAACGCGCTGCCCGCGGCCGCGGCCGGCGCGATGTGCGCGACGCCGAAGTCCAGCACCTTGACCCGGCCGTCGGGCGTGGCGACGAGGTTCTCGGGCTTGAGGTCACGGTGCACGATGCCGCGATCGTGCGCGGCGGAGAGCGCCGCGGCGATCTGGCGCGCGTAGTCGATCGCCTTGCGCACCGGCAGCGGGCCGTCCCGCAGCCGATCGCGCAGCGTCACGCCGTCGAGCAGCTCGGTGATGAGGTAGGGAGAGCCGTCGTCGTAGCCGATGTCGTAGAGCGCGATGATGTTCGCGTGCGAGAGCGCGGCGACGGCGCGCGCCTCGCGCTCGAAGCGCGCCAGGGCGTCGGCGTCCGCGGCCAGCGCCGGCGACAGCAGCTTGACGGCGACGTCGCGGCCCAGACGCGTATCGCGTGCGCGATACACCTCGCCCATGCCGCCGACGCCGATCAGCGAGAGGATTTCGTAGGGGCCGACGCGGCTGCCGGCGGCGCGGGGTGACACGGCGTGCGCATCATACCTGTTCGACGCGCCGCGGGAGGAGTCAGTCTGCCAGGGCGATGTAGCCGCGCTGCAGCGCGTGCTCGAGCGCGGCGAATCCTTCGACCGCCTCGGCGTACGCCTCGCGCAGGGACTTCAGTTCGAGCGCGGCCTTCGTGTCCACGTTGCCGCGCAGGGCGTCGTTGCCGAGCCTGAGCACGCACTGAAGATAGCGCCCCCGCAGGCCGGCCACCATGCGCGCGACGTCCGTGAAGGCGTTGCGCGTGATCGTGCCCGTGGACGCGCTGATCAACTCGTGGTTGACCTCGCGGATGGTCGTCTCCAGCTCGTGGTGGAGACGGCGGGTGGCAGCCTCGTTCGGCGGCAGCAGCATTCCAGACCTGTAGAGGTGGAATCGGCACTGGCATCCGGAACCTTTAGCGCGGTTTCGACTTCTTCGTAGTGTCCGGCTTTAGCCGGACCAAGTTGATCGGCACCGCCGTGTGTGGTCCGGCTAAAGCCGGACACTACGACGTGTCAGAAACCGCTCTAGCAACCGAGCCAGCGGCCACGCGAGAAGAGCTGATGCTGCCTATGAAAGGGTACTTGGTTTGGATCCGGAAAGTGTTGGTCTCGGTGTCTCGGTGCCTCGGTGGTACGTGATCGCCAAGCCGGATCTAGAACGAATACTTCACGCCGAACTGCAGGATCCGGGGGTCGCCCGCCTGCGACGTGATGCGCCCGAAGGTCTGCGCGTTGAAGTTCGTCGTCGGGTTCCCCCAGTTGAAGTTGTTCAGCACGTTGAACACCTCGATCCGCCCCTCGAGGGTCTGCGCGGTGCCGAACGCGAACAGCCGCGAGACCGCCAGGTCGATCTTCCAGAAGTTCGGCCCGCGGATGCTGTTGCGGACGTGGTCGCCGAACGTCCCGCCGGCCGGCTGCGCGAACGCGGCGCGGTTCAGGTAGCTGTTCAGGCTCTTCTCCCCGTACACGTCGCCGGAGATCTGGTTGACGCGCTGGCTGGCGATTCCGGTGAACGCGTTGTCGCGCCCCGTCGTCACGGTGAGCCAGCTCCCCGACCGCGCGTTCAGGATGCCCGAGAGGCGCCAGCTCGAGGTGAGCGCGCGCACCACGGCGCCGCCGAACTGCGGCGTCTGGTAGCCGACCGTCAGATTCGCCAGGTGCGTCCGGTCGTCGTCGCAGTGGCCGCGGTCGAAGTCCGGGTCGTCCGGCTTGAGGAACCCGGCGTCGAAGCCGCCGCCGCCGCTCCCCATCTCCAGGCCGTAGCAGCGCGACAGCGTGTAGTTGCCGTTCAGCGAGATGCCGTCGGCGCTGCGCCGTCGAATCGTGAGCCTCAGGCCGCGGTACGTCTTGGTGCCGACGTCGACGTACTGGTCCATCGGCCCGATGAACTGCGCCTCCTCGGGCCGCTCCTGGTACAGCACGCGCCGGTTGTTGAGGTTCGCGTTCGTGCTGCAGACCGGGTAGAAGACGCCGGCGATGGTGCACGGACCGAGCCCCATGTAGACGCCGGGGTTGAGGGACTTCTTGTCCCAGAGCCGGTCGTAGGAGCTGCCCAGGTAGCTCGCTGCCACGCCCCAGTCCGCGCCGACCTGCCGCTCGAGCGTCACGTTCCACGACTGCACGCGCGGCGAGTTGATGTTCGGGTCCATCACGCCGAACGTCCCGAACGGGATGTAACCCGTATCGGGCCCGATCACCAGCGGATGCGGGTCGCCCCCGAGGTGCGCATACGGATCGTCCATCCGTCCCGGCGGGTCGACGACGCGCGAGCGGTTGCCGTAGGGGGGCGCGGAGGCCTGCTGAAACTGGTATTCCCCGGTCGGATAGTCGTACGCGATGCCGTACGACGAGCGGACCGCCATGCGCCCGTCCCCGTGCACGTCCCACGCGACGCCGGCCCGCGGCGAGAAGTTCCACCACTGCGCGTGCATGCCCGTGCCGCCGGGCGAGCCGGGATCGCCGGGGTAGATGAATCCCGCCGGCGCCTTGCGGAAGACGGTGCTCTTCACGCCCGCCAGGAACTTGTCGTGATCGAAGTTGAAGACGCTGCCGCGGATGACGTTCTGGCCGAGGAACGGCTCCCACCGGATGCCGGCGTTGAGCGTCACGCGATCGGTCGCGCGCCACGCGTCCTGGACGTACGTGCCGACATACCACTGATCGAACGTCAGGCCGCCGGCGTCGCCGTGCTCGAGCGCCGACACGCGGCCCAGGAGGAAGTCGGCCAGCCCGAGGCCGGTCACCTGGCCGTCGAAGGCCCACGTGCCCGGCGCGCGCGCCCACGTGCGCTGCAGCGAGCGCCAGTAGGCGACGTTGGCGCCGATCCCGATCTGGTGCCGGCCGCGCACCAGCGTGAGGTCCTCGCCGAGCTGGTACGCGTTGTTCTCGGCGATCCCGCGCGACGCCGTCGCAGCCGAGATGTTGAATCCGCCGGTGACGTTGATGAGCATCTCGCGCGTAGGCGAGTAGTTGTGCGCCTTGATGCCGACGTCGGAGGGCTGGAAGAAGTCCCTCTGGAACCGGTCGACGACCGTCCGGTTGAACGCGAACCGCAGCGAGTTCACCGCGTTGGTGCCCAGCACGATCGTGTCGCCCCAGGTGAAGGACTGCGCCATGTTGTCCACGGCCGAGATCACCGTGGTGAGGATGTTGTCCGACTTGTCCAGCGGCGAGGGCCGGTCGTCGGTCGTGGCCATGTAGCGGCCGAAGATCGTGTGGTCCGGGTTCAACTGATAGTCGACTCGACCGACGTACTGCCCCTCGTCGCGATCGTCGGGCAGGCTCCAGCGAATCTCGCCGCACGGGTCATCGGTCTTCGGCAGGAAGCCGGCGATCCGCAGCGCGGCCGGGCTGAACGCGGCGGGGCTGATGCGGTTGCCGACGAAGCCGGCCCCGAGATTGAGCTGCCGGCCGTTGTTGCACGCCGGCGAGGCGATCGCCGTGAAGTCGCCGGCCAGCATGGCCGCGGTGGGCACGTAGGAGATCCGATCCGCGGGCGTCGTGCGCGTGAACGTGCCCTGATAGCCCGTGAAGAAGAAGAGCCGGTCGCGCACGATCGGACCGCCGAACGTGCCGCCGAGCTGGTTGCGGCGCAGCCCGTCGTCGCGCCGCCGGCCGGTGATCGGATCGATCCGGGCGAAGGGGCTCTTCGCGTTGAACCGCTTGTCGCGCAGGAACTCGAAGGCGTTCCCCGTGAAGCGGCTCGTGCCCGACTTGGTCACGGCGTTCACCGAGGCGCCGGATCGGATGCCGTACTGCGCCGACAGCCCGCTCGTCCCCACGCTGAACTCCTGCAAGGCGTCGGGAAACGGCAGCGGCATGCCGCCCGCGTTCTGGGGATCGTTGTGCATCGCGCCGTCGAGCAGGTAGGCGACGCCAAACGACACGCCGCCGGCGACCGAGATGTTGACGCCGCCCTGGAAGCTGCGGCTGTTCGGGCGCCCGGTCTCGACGGCCGCCCCTGCCAGCACGATCAGGTCGGTGACCTGCCGCCCCTGCAGCGGCAGCTCCACGATCCGCTCCTGCTCGACCACCTCGCTGATGCCGGCGCTCCGCACGTCGACGATCGGCGCGGCGGCTTCCACCGAGACGGTCTCCTCGAGGCTGCCGACGCCGAGCACCGCGTTGATCGTCGGCGTGGCGCCGACCTGCAGCACGATGCCGGTCTGCACGTACGTGCGGAATCCCTGCAGCGACACCTCCAGGCGGTACGGGCCGGTGGGCAGGTTCGGCATCACCCAGGCGCCGGTGCCGTCGGTGACGACCGTGCGGGCGAAGCCGGTGTCGGTCTGGGTGGCGGTGACGGTGACGCCCGGGAGGACGGCGCCGCTCTGGTCGGTCACGCGTCCGGCCAGCGCGGCGGTCGCCTGGGCCCACGCCGGAGACGCGGTGAGGATCACGAAGAGCGCGACGAACGCAATCCGTCCGGCAAAGCCCTTCATGGGGTACCCCCTTCTGTGTGGCGGTGATTCCACACGGATGGCGAACGGGAATGGGTTGGTGGTTAGTGGTTGTTACTATCACCAACCACCAACCACCAACCACCAATCGCCGACTGCGGCGTAGCCGCCGTCGTGGCTCAGAACGCGTACTTCACGCCGAGAAATGCAAGGACGGCGTTCGACATGACCGAGGTCATCTGGTCTCCCCAGCTCGTCGACAGCCGGCGGAAGACCGCGACGAGATCGGACGAGAGCAGCGTCTTCTCAAGCTCCGAGTGCGCGGAGAGGATGTTGAAGCCCACCGGGTATTCGGCGTCCGCAGGGTCGACGAGAATCACGTCGTTGAGCCGACATTTCCGATTTGACGACCCTTGATCGGTCGGATCCTACACCAACCAGCGGGCGTTCGGTCAGGCGCCATATCGCGCCATGTTAAGTGCGTCGGCGCGCGGATCTCCGTGTCGAAGGCAACGAAGGCGCAGGGTTCAGGCGCGAAGTCGCTCGAGACCGTCAGGCGGTCTCGGTTTCCGAACCAACGCCGCAGCACGGTTGGGGAGCAACCCCGAGCCCCCTCGGACGATTCCTGTGTCCGCGCCCCGACTACGCTGAGTCCGCGGCGTCCGACGTGTCGCGCAACCGGATCCTGGCCAGCCCCGCCCGCGCAGTCCACTCCCGGACCTTGCCCTGACACGGCGGCAGCGGGTCGCACGCCAGCAGATACAGGACGACAGTCGTCAACACCACGAGACCGTAGCCGGCGACGAAGAGGCCCAGCGGCAGGTCGAGGGTGATGAACAGCGGCGGATAGAAGAGCACCAGGACAATCGACATCATCAGGAACGGGACCCGGAGCAGGGCGTCCTTCACGCGCCTCGGATTCCTGAGTCCCTTCGCGACGCGCCGATAGGCACTGTTCTCGTACTCCTCGACCGGCACCCTGAAGATCGTGCGCGTCAGCAGGTAGAGCAGCCCGCCGGAGAACGCCGCGATGACGATGCGGCCGGGGACGCGGGCGATGACGAAGTTCATCCCCGCCCAGACGAAGAACACGACGATGCTGAGGTTGGTGAGCTGGAAGGCGAGCCACACGTTGGTCCGGCCGGTCAGGAGCTGAAACCGGCGGCAGAGCCATTCGGTGAGGTCCAGCAGCGCGGCATCGACGTACGTCATCGGCCTGCTGGTCAGTTGGACACCGGATCGCGGCGATCGGATCTCGAGCGCAGGACGACTTGCGACCGACTCTGATTCTCAGTCTCAGCACCACTTCGTCATTGCCACGCCGCCGCGCGCATTGGTAGCGTCGCGACATGCGGTGGCTCATCCTCCTCGTCGCACTGCTCGCCGCGCACACGGTCGAGGCGCAGGAGCCCGCGAGCGGACGCGACCTCTACCGCGGCGCGTGCGCCGCGTGTCACGGCACCGACGGGACGGGGCTGCCGCAGGCGGCGCTCGGCTTCGACGTGGCCGTGCCCGACTTCACCGACTGCAGCTTCGCGACCCCCGAAGCCGACGCCGACTGGCTGGCCGTCGTGCACGACGGCGGGCCGGCGCGCGCCTTCGACCGGCGCATGCCCGCCTTCGGCGAGGCGCTGAAGGAGGACGAGATCCTGCGCGTCCTCGACTACATCCATGAATTCTGCGGCGACGGCCGCTGGCCGCGCGGCGAGCTCAACCTGCCGCGGGCCCTCGTCACCGAGAAGGCGTTCCCGGAAAACGAGACCGTGCTCACGACGACCGTGGCGCTCGACGGAGCGGGGGCCGTGGCGAACGAGCTCCTGTACGAGCGCCGGCTCGGCGCGCGCACGCAGTTCGAGGTCATCGTGCCGTTCGTGTCGCACGACACCGGCGGCCAATGGCGCTCGGGACTCGGCGACGTGGGCGCCGCCGTGAAGCGGGTCCTCGTGCACAGCCGGCAGCGCGGGAGCATCTTCAGCGTGACCGGCGAGGTGGTGTTTCCCACCGGCAAGGAGAGCGAAGGGCTCGGGTCGGGCGTGGCGGTCTTCGAGCCGTTCCTCGCGTTCGGCCAGATCCTGCCCGCCGACGCCTTCCTGCAGGTGCAGGCCGGCGCGGAGCTGCCGCGGCGCGGCGCGAAGGAAGCGTTCTGGCGCGCGGCGCTGGGCAGGACGATCGTCAGCGGCCGGTTCGGCCGCTCCTGGTCGCCCATCGTCGAGCTGCTCGCCGCGCGTGAAATGGAGTCCGGCGCGCGCGTGGAGTGGGACGCGGTGCCGCAGATGCAGGTCTCGCTCAGCAAACGGCAGCACGTCCTGATCAGCGCGGGCGTGCGCGTGCCCGTGACCGGGCGCTCGGCGCGCGGGGCGCAGCTGATGACCTACGTCCTCTGGGACTGGTTCGACGGCGGGATCAGGGACGGTTGGCGGTGAGGCAGACGATGACCATTCGCATCGCCGCCTGCGTCTGGCTGCTGGCCGTGGTGCTCGCGGGGCGGCCCGTGCTCACGCAGGCGCCCGGCGCCGCACACGCCGGCGCGGCCTTCCAGCTCTCCACCGAGTGCTTCGCGTGCCACAACGGGCTGGCAACGCCGGCAGGTGAGGACGTGTCGATCGGCGTCGCGTGGCGCGCGTCGATGATGGCGAACTCCTCGCGCGACCCGTACTGGCACGCCGCGGTACGGCGCGAGACCATCGATCACCCAGACGCCCGCGAGGCCATCGAAGAGGAGTGCTCGATCTGCCACATGCCGATGGCGCACACCGCGGCGCGCGCGGCCGGCGGGAAGCCGGAGATCTTCGCCCACCTGCCCGTGGGCGCCGACACGTCCGAGCAGGGACTCCTGGCCGCCGACGGCGTGTCGTGCACCCTGTGCCACCAGATCTCGCCGGAGCGGCTCGGGACGCCAGAGAGCTTCGTCGGCGGTTTCGTCATCGCGCCGCCGTCCGCCTCCGGCATCCGCGCGATGCTCGGCCCGTACGAGATCGATCGCGGACGGACGGCGATCATGCGATCGTCCACGGGGTTGACGCCGACCGAGGCCCAACACGTGCGGCAGTCCGAGCTGTGCGCCACCTGCCACACGCTGTTCACCACCGCCCTGGGTCCCGGCGGCAAGCCGATCGGCCGCTTTCCCGAACAGGTGCCGTATCTGGAGTGGCGCCACAGCGCGTGGCGCGAGGAGCGGAGCTGTCAGTCCTGCCACATGCCCGCTGTCGCCGAGCCGACGAGAATCGCCTCGGTCCTCGGCGAACCGCGCGAGCGGCCGGGGCGCCACACCTTTCTCGGCGGCAACTTCTTCATGCTGCGGATGCTGAACCGCTACCGCGCGGAGCTGGGTGTCGCGGCGCTGCCCAACGAGCTCGAGGGCGCCGCGTCCGCGACCCTGCGGCAGCTCGCCAGCGACACCGCCAACGTCGCGGTGTCGGGCCCGGCGCTCGCCGGTGACCGCCTCGCCTTCGACGTCACCGTCAGCAACCTCACCGGCCACAAGTTTCCGACCGGCTACCCGTCGCGCCGGGCGTGGCTCCATGTCACCGTGCGTGACGCGAACGGGGCGACGGTCTTCGAGTCCGGGGCGCTCGACCCGCGGGGCGCGATTGCCGGCAACGACAACGACGCCGACGCCGACCGCTTCGAGCCGCATCACGACGTCATCACCGACGCGGGCCAGGTGCAGATCTACGAAGCGATCATGACCGGCGCCGGCGGCGCGGTGACCACCGGCCTCCTGCAGGCGGTGGCGTACGCAAAGGACAACCGCCTGCTGCCGCGCGGTTTCGACAAGCGCACCGCTGACGCGGACATCGCGGTGCACGGAGAGGCCGCCGCGGACGACGACTTCGCGGGGACAGGCGATCGCGTCTCGTACGCCGTGAACGTGGCAGGCCGGCAGGCGCCGTTCAGCGTGGACGTCGCGCTGCGGTATCAGCCGATCGCGTTCCGCTGGGCGCAGAACCTGCGCCGCTACGACGCACCGGAGCCGGCGCGCTTCGTCGGCTACTTCGACAGCATGGCCGGCGCGTCCTCGGCGATCATCGCGCGCGGAACGGCAGCCACAGCACGCTGAGCAGGCGGTTGTCCTCCGGCCGCGTGAACGCTGCGACACCGATGTCCAGCTCCTCCGGCGGCACATCGGCGCTGCGCGATCCGTGCATCCGGTCCCACCCAGGTGGAGGAGGCCGACGCAGGGTCGCGCGCTCAGTCTACCGTCACGTGCCGGCCTCGGCGGGCCGTCCAGGCCGCCATGGCCGCTTCCACCATCGCATCCGGTTCCATGGTCGAGTCGACCCTGACCCAGTCCGTGGGCACCGACGACACCTGCCGCTGCTGGCGCAGCACGCGCAGCGCCGCGTCCGTCGCCTCGGCGCGGCTCTCGCGCACGCGCTGTTCGAGGACGGCGACCGGCGCGTCGAGCCACAACCCGATCAGCGGCACGCCCGCGCGCTCGGCGGCACGGCGGATGTCGATTCGCCACTCGTCCAGCCCGAGCGTGGCGTCCACGACGGCGACGTAGCCCGAGCGGGCGACGTCGAGGGCCTCGCGCGTGACCAGGCGATAGATGCTGCGCGCCACCGACGGGTTGTACGCGGGCTGCTGCCGCGCGTCGTCGGCGATGCCGAAGAGGCGCTTGCGCGCCGCTTCGGACCGGAGGAGGAGGCCCCCTGGCGGCGCCCCGAGGCGCGCGGCCATGCGCCTCGACAGCGTCGTCTTGCCCGCGCCGGAGAGGCCGCCGATCGCGACGATCGCGCCGGAGCCCGGTTGCACGAAGCGGACCGCCTCGGCGACGAGCGCCCGCGCCTCGTCGGCCTGACCCGCGGCGGCGAGGAGGCGCGCCTGCGTCGCCGCGCGCGCGGAGAGAAAGAGCGGCAGGGCGGGCAGCCCGTCGTACTGGCGCATCCGCTCCATCCAGGCGTTGAGCACGACGTTGGCGTGCTCGGGCAGCTCGCGGTGCAGCAGCTCGGACACGACCGACGCGAGGTCGTCGAGCACGTCCACGCAGGCGCGCCGGTCGTCGAACTCGACGCCGCCGAAGATCACGGGGCGGTTCTCGATGACGACCATGTTGCGCAGGCACAGGTCGCCGTGGCATTCGCGCACCCAGCCGTCCGCGCGGCGCACGTCCAGCAGCATCGAGTGCTTCTTGAGCGCCTCGAGGGAATCGGCGAGGAGCGGCTCGGAGAGGGAGGCGTTCTGCTCGATGACCGCGCGCACGCCGGCGACGCCGCCGTGATCGGGGCGCCGCGCCGCCATGGCATGGAGGGCGGCTATCGCGCGGCCGGCCGCGCCCATGAGGGCCGGCGAGAGCGCCCCGCGCGCGGCGAGGGCGTCGAGCCGTGCGCCCGGATCGAAACGCGTCATCTCGATCACCCAGTCCACGGCGGCGCCCGCGCCGCCGAGATTGAGTGTGCCGCCGCTCGTCCTGGTGATCGGGAGGAAACCGACGTAGAGGTTCGGCGCCGTCCGGCGATTCAGCTCCACTTCGCGTTCGCAGCTCCGCCGCCGCCGCTCGATCGTGGAGTAGTCGGCATGAGGCAGCCGCGCGTCACGCTTCAACTTGAATGCGCGATCGCCGGCAAGGAAGATGTGGCTGCTCGCCGTTTCTACGTGCCCGACGTCCTTGACGCCCGTTCCATACGTCGCGGGATCCAGGAGAAACGATACGACTTCAGACGACATGAGGGACGGGGCAAGTGTGACACGAACGGCTGAGCTGGGTGCACTGATTTACCGCTCTTCCTCGGTGAACGCCGCCTGCCAGTATGGGCAGGTCGCGCACTCTTCTTCGGTCACCGGGCGCTGCACCGTCGTTCCCGTCGGGCGCACGCAGACCCACAACCCAGGGGGATGTTCGGCGTCGGCGACGCCGCGCGGGAGGTACCCGGGCCGGCTCCACCGGCAGTCCCAGATCGTCTGCATCACCATCGTGGCTGTCCGTGCCATGGTGTCCTCCCTTTCGTCACTGCCCCCAGCTCTGGAGTGCCCTGATGTAGCTCGCGCGCTCGAAGGCCGACCGGTCCTCGGTGCGCTGCAGGCTGGCGCGTCCGCGCACGTCGTCGAGATGCTCGACTGCATGTCGCGTCATCCACCGCTCGAGTCCGTCCCGCATCGTCTGCACGTGGTCCGGCCCGTGCCGGAGGAGGCCCGACACGAGCTGCACGGCGTCGGCGCCCGCGAGCACGGCCTTGATCCCGTCCTCGGGCGTGGCGACGCCTCCGCTGACGGCGAGCGACGGCCGCACGCGGCCGTGCAGGATCGCGATCCACCGCAGCCGGAGCAGGAGCTCGCCGCTCGTGGAGAGCTCCACCCGCGGCGTCGGCTGCATCGTGTCGATGTCGATGTCCGGCTGGTAGAAGCGGTTGAACAGCACGAGCCCGCCGGCGCCGGCCTCGTCGAGCCTCCTGGCCATGGCCCCGAACGCGGTGAAGAACGGCGACAGCTTGACGGCGATCGGGATCGCCACCAGCCGGTGCACCTCGCCGACGAGCTCGACGAGGTCGTACTCGATGGCGGCCGCCGACGCGGACAGCTCGGTGGCGACGTCGTAGATGTTCAGCTCCAGCGCGTCGGCGCCGGCCTGCTCGATGACGCGCGCGAACTTCAGCCACGATTCCCCGGAGGCGCCGTTCAGCGAGCCGATCACCGGCACGCGCACCGTGCCCTTCACGCGCTGGAGGTGCTCGGCGTAGGCGTCGGGGCTCAGCGCGTAGTCGTCCGGCGGCGGAAAGTGCGCCAGCGTACTGGCGCATTCGCTGTCGAGGACGTCCATGTGGCGGATGCGTCCCTCGGACGCCGCCGTAATCTGCTCCTCGAACAGCGAGTGCAGCACGATGGCGGCGCAGCCGGCGTCCTCGAGCCGCCGGACGGTGTCGAGGTGGTGGCCGAACGGCGACGCACCCGCGATGAACGGGTGAGGGAGCCGGAACCCGAGGTACGAGGTTTCGGTCTGCATTGTGCGCCCCCGCGCCGCCGTCTGGCCTAGGCCGCGTGATCGAACGCGCTGATGCGTTCTTTCGACTGCTGGATGTCCTCGCGCTGTACCTCGATGAGGCTGCTGACGGTCGGCGGCAGCATGCCGTGCAGTGCTTCGTCGTAGGCGCCGAGCGCCGCGTGCTCGCCGCGCGCCGCCTCCACGACGATCGCGTGGTCGCTGTGTCCGGGGACATGCGCCTTCAGGTTCATCCATCCGCGATGGATGGCGCCGGCGGTCGTCCCGGCCCAGTCGGGCGCGCCTCCGAGGCGGTTCAGGTGCGGCACCAGGTCCTGCGCGAACTTCTGGCGCTGATCGGCGAGCTCGAGAAACAGCGTCCTCAGCGACGGATCCTGGACGTAGTCGGCGGCCGCGCGGAAGCCGCGCTCGCCGTCCCTGCAGGTCTCGACGAGGTGGTGCAGAACCTCTCGTTCAGTGCGTTCGGCCATCACATCCTCCAGCGGTTGACGGCGTGAGTGCACGTTGCGGGCCACGCGTGGGTCGAGCGCGTTCCCGCCTGTTTGTGGCCGGCGACCGGCGCGCGGATCCCCCGGCACGCGGAATTTTCAGCGCCGCTGCCGAAAATTCCGTGGGCGTCACCGGCATGCTTGATGCTGCACCTCCGGGTATGCGGACGATCGTCACGGTGGCCGTGCTCGCCGGAGTGCTGACCGTGCCGGGCTCCGGAGGTCAGGACAGGAGCACCGCGCTGCAGGCGTTCGCGGACGGCGTCGCGCGCTACGCGGCGCTGCGCGCGCGCTACCAGGCGCCGCTGCCGTCGTTCGACGCGCGCCGGGACGCCTGGTCGCTGCACCTGTCGCGGCTGTTTCTCGCCTCCGCCATCCGCACCGCACGCAGCACGGCACGGCTCGGCGACGTCTTCACGCCGCCCGTCGCGCAGGTGTTCCGCGCGGAGGTCACGGCGGCGGTCCATGACGCCGGCATCGACGGGCTCGTGGACGACGAGGACGGCGCGCCGCTCGTCGACCTGACCGTCAACGAACCGGTTCCGGGGTGGGCCATGCAGCCGGTGCCCGCCGCGCTTGCCGCGCGGCTGCCCGCGCTGCCGGATGCCGTCGAGTACCGCCGGGTCGGCGACGCGCTCGTGCTGTGGGACGCGCGCGCCGGCATCCTGATCGACGCGCTCCCGCACGCCTTCGTCGGCTAGCGCGGTTTCGACTTCTTCGTAGTGTCCGGCTTTAGCCGGACCACACACGGCGGTGCCGATCAACGTGGTCCGGCTAAAGCCGGACACTACGACGTTTCAGGACCACACACGGCGGTGCCGATCAACGTGGTCCGGCTAGAGCCGGACACTATGACGTGTCAGAAACCGCTCTAATCCGCGACCATGCCGTCGGGGTGGAGCGGACGCGGGGTCTGGTCGCGGCGCCACGACCCGGGGTCGGGAAACGCGTCGCGCAGGATGTCGGCGACGAGGTCCGCGTGCACGTCGATCAGCACGAGGTCCCGGTCTACGAAGCGGTACTCGAGCTCCTCGGGCAGCTCCGGCAGCATCCAGAGCACGCACGGCACCATGAACGACGGCAGCTCCCAAGCGAAGCGGCCGTTGACGACGGGCAGCGGTGTGCCTTCGCCGCGCCATTGGCCGGCGACCGCGAAATCCGCGGGATCGAGACCGCACGTCCGCAGCGCCCGGCGGATGCGCAGGCGAATCACGTCGCCGGAACCGCCGGTGAAGATGTCCCCTTCGTCCGTGCCGCGCCGGGCCGCGCGCATCGCCTCCGCCATCGCATCCACCGCGCGCTGAATTTCCCCCGCCCTGGGCGAGATTTCCGGCGGCGGCACGTGCCGCTCCACCTCGCGGTGCAGCGTCACGTAGGCGTCCACGGCGTCGCGAAAGGCGCGGACGGGGTCGTCCTGGGCCGCCAGGGCCGCCGGCACCGCGAAGAGCCAGGCGAGCACAGTCAGGCGATGCAGGCCTCGCATGTCGAGTCTCCCGACGCCATTCGACCATGCAAGAGGCGAGCACATTGCAGTCACCTCTGCAGATGGCGGAACTCTGGACGCTCGACCGGATCGAGGCGGAGGTGTGCGCCATCCGATCTGGGATGCTGGCCGCGGAGCGGCAGCGCCTGGGATGCTGGGCGGGCCTGCCCGAGACCTGGCGTGACAGCGGGCGCAACCTGCTGCACTACCTCGCGATGCGCCGCCGCGACCTGCGGTCCCTGCAGGAGCAGCTCGCCGCCCGCGGCCTCTCCTCACTCGGGCGCGCCGAGGCGCAGGCGCTCGCCAGCGTCGAGGCCGTGCTCGACGTCGTCCATCGCCTGCGCGGCACCGTCTTTCAACGCGAGCGCGAGGATCTGCCCGCCATCGGCTTCGCGCGCGGGCGCGACCTGCTGCGCGCGCACACGCGCGCGCTGCTCGGGCCCGAGCCCCCGGGGCGCGACGTGCGCATCATGGTCACCATGCCCGCCGACGCGGCCGACGACTACGGACTCGTCCGCGACCTGCTGGCGTCGGGCATGGACTGCATGCGGATCAACGCCGCGCACGACGACGCGCGCGCCTGGGACGCGATGCTGCGGCATCTCGAGCGGGCCCGCCGCGCGACCGGGCGGCCCTGTCGCGTGCTGATGGACATCGCGGGCCCCAAGCTCCGCACCGGACCGATCGAGGGCGGCGCGCCGGTCGTCCACTGGCGCCCGCCGCGCGACGAGTACGGCCGCGTGCTGCGCCCGGCGCGCATCTGGCTGACACCGCGTGAGGCGCCCGAGGTCCCTCCGGAACCGGCCGCGGCGGTGCTCCCGGTGGCGCGCGACTGGCTGTCGCGGCTGGAGGACGATGACGTCGTCAAGCTCTTCGACGCGCGGGATTCGATGCGCGAGTTGACCGTTGCGGGCCGTCGCCGCGGCGGCGTCTGGGCTGACTCGCAGCAGACCGCGTACGTCGTACCCGGCACCGCCCTGCATCTGACCCGAGGGCGCTCGCGCGGTGTCGCCGAGGTGGGCGACCTGCCGTCGCCGCCGCAGGCGATCGAGCTCGACGCGGGCGACACGCTGATCGTGACGCGCGCGCTCGAGCCGGGACGCCCCGCCGTGCGCGGCAAACGAGGCGACGTCCTGCAGCCGGCCTGTGTGGCGTTGACCCTGCCCGGCGTCTTCGACGACGTTCAGCCCGGCGAGGCGATCTGGCTCGACGACGGGGCGATCGGCGGCGTGATCAGGACCGTCGCCGCGGATCGTCTCGAGGTCGAGATCACCCGCGCGAAGCCCGGCGGCGCCAGGCTGGCGGCCGACAAGGGCGTGAACCTGCCCGACAGCCGGCTTCGCCTGCCCGCGCTCACGGACAAGGACCGCGAGGATCTGCGGTTCATCGGCGGCCGCGCCGATCTGGTGGGCTATTCGTTCGTCCGCACCGAGTCGGACGTCGCCGAACTGCAGGCCCATCTCGCCGCCAGCAGCGGCCGCGGCACCGGGCTCGTCCTCAAGATCGAGACGCGCACCGCGTTCGAGCGGCTGCCGGGCCTGCTGCTCGCCGCGATGGGCAGCCCGGCGGCCGGCGTGATGATCGCCAGGGGCGACCTGGCCGTCGAGTGCGGGTACGAGCGCCTGGCCGAAGTGCAGGAGGAGATGTTGTGGATGGCCGAGGCCTCACACACGCCGGTCATCTGGGCGACACAGGTCCTGGAGCGCCTCGCCAAGACCGGCATTCCCTCGCGCGCGGAAATCACCGACGCGGCGATGGCCGAGCGCGCCGAGTGCGTCATGCTCAACAAAGGGCCGTTCATCGTCGACGCCGTGCGCGTGCTCGACGACATCCTGCGCCGCATGCAGGCGCATCAGCACAAGAAGAGCGCGATGCTCCGCGAGCTGAAGCTCGCGGAGCGGTTCTTTCAGGCGTGCGCCGCCTGAGTGTAGGGTGTTGCCGAGGAGACGGCTCGCCCTGCCGCCGTAGTAGCTGTTTCTCGTATAGCTCGCGGGCGCCGGCTCCTGTGCCGCGAGGAGCGCGCCTCCCACCGCGAGCGCGAGCGCACCGATTGCCAGCGTACGCACGATGACACCTGCTAGCGCGGTTTCGACTTCTTCGTAGTGTCCGGCTGTAGCCGGACCACACACGGCGGTGCCGATCAACTTGGTCCGGCTACAGCCGGACACTACGACGTTTCAGAAACCGCTCTAGTCCTCGATCTCGACGCGCAGCTTGTTCGTCACCGAGAACGCGAGGGAGCTGCGGGCGATCGTTTCCGCCACGCGGCGCTCGACCTCGGACAGGACGACACCGGTCAGCGTCACCGCGCCGCGCTCGACGACGATGTGAATGGGCGGGTTGACCTGGATGGCGGCGTGCCAGAACAGCGGGTCGCCGTAGAGCCGGCGGGCGATGCCGTAGCGCAGGTCGTCGTCGAACTGCGACACCGGCAGCGTGCGGATCTCGTTCTGCACCGCCTCGACGCCGTCCACGCGGGCGGCGAGCTCGCCGAGCGCCTCGACCTTGTACGGCATCGTGACGCGTCCGGCCAGCGTCACCACGCCGTGGTCCACCTGGACGTCCACGTCGTCGAAGATGGTGAAGAACACATAGCGCTGGACGTGCTGCGCGACATCCGCGGCGATGTCTTCGTCGGTCAGCACCTGCTGTGCGGCCGCCGGCGCTGCCAGCGCGGCGCACAGGAGCAGCGCGGCTGCGCCGCGCGCCACGGCGTGACGGGTTCTGGTCATGGTTCGTCCTCCTGAAAAGCGGCCCGCGCGCAGCAGCCATGCTGCCGCGAACGCCAGCGGCGCGCCGATGCCGGTGAGCACGGCGCCGAGCTTCAGCTCGGCGAGCAGCGGCCCGATCGGGTAGGCGCCGGTGGCGAAGAACAGGCCGAACGTGAACACACCCGACGTCGCCAGCGCGACGACGACGAGGTCGCGCCAGTGGAAGCGGGCCGGCAGGTGGAGGCCCGCCGCCACCGCGAGCGAGGTCGCGGCGACAATGCCGAGCGGCTTGCCGACGAGCGCCGCGGCCAGCAGCGCCCAGGTGCCGGTGCCGTAGCCGCTCAGCAGCACCCCCGCGTTCACGAACCCGAACAGGAACAGGACCGCCTGTATCGGATGCAGCCAGACGTGCTCGAACATCGCGGGTGTGTCGTGCGGGCCGTGGGGGCGATCGACGAAGAGCTCGAGGCTGCGCGGCTTGTGCGGAAAGAACGGCACGAGCGGGACGAGCGCGAGCGCGGGATGGAAGCCGTCGAGATGGAGCGCCCACCACGACAGCGGGCCGCACAGCAGGAGATACGGCCAGAACGTCCGCGCCTTCCAGTGCCGCAGGAGCGCGGCGAGTCCGAGCGCGGCCGCCATCAGCAGTGCGCCCCCGGGACGGACGTCGACGAACGACTGCCGCGACGCCACGTGCGCCGTCGCGAGGACGTCCACCGCGACGGCGAGGACGATCGCGAACGGCAGCGCCGGGTGGCGCGGGAAGATGGCCTTCACGATGAAGTAGGTGAAGGCGAGGTCCACCGCCGCCGCCACCGGCCAGCCCTCGACGAGCACCAGCTCGTGGCTCCAGGCGACCCAGCCCACGTAGACGAGCGCCGATCCGGCGGCCGCGCCCGCCGCCGCCACGAGCGGCAGCGTCCACTTGCGCCACGAGTGCAGGGCGCCATGCGGCAGCGTCTCCTCGACGATCTCCTGCGTGATGAGCGCCAGGAAGAGCGCCATCCCGATCTCGTTGACGGGGAAGGCGAGCGTCCGGGCGGTCGTGAAGTAGCTCTCGGGCGCGAGGTTCGCCCAGGCGAGCGCGACGGCGCCGCCGATCGGCAGCAGCAGGAAGTGGTCGACGATGAAGCGCCAGAGACGGGTGGTCATATGCGCCCCCTCACGTGCTCGGCCGCCTGCCGATCACGCCCGCGTCCACGGTGCGTCCCGTCCGCGCAATCGCGCGGAACGACATCTCGTCGCCGGCGATCTCGACGAGCAGGAAGCTCCGGTCCTCGTCGAAGCCGGCGGCCGTCGTCGCCGAGCGTCGCAGGTCGCCCTTCCGCAGCTGGCCGCCCGAGCCGGCGACGAAGTAGGTGATGCCCTTCTGCGGCACCAGGCGCTCGTAGATGTGCTCGTGGCCCGAGAACACGACGTTGACACCGTGCCGCACGAGCAGCGGCTCGAGCACGACGCGCAGCTCGACGTTGGAGCCGTGGCGTCCGCCGTTCGAGTAGAGCGGGTGGTGGAAGGAGACGACCTTCCACCGCTCCGTCGCGCGGGCGAGCGTGTCGTCGGCCCAGCCGAGCTGCTTGGGATCGAGCTGGTTGGTGTCGAGAATGACGAACCGCACCGGGCCGCGTGCGAAGGTGTAGTACCGCTCGCCCTTCATGTTGAACCCCGCATACAGGCGGTTGTCGGGCTTGTCGTGGTTGCCCAGCGCCGCGAAGAAGCGGACGCCGCCGCCGAGCAGCGCCGCGTACGGGCGCTCGAACTTGTCGACGAAATCCTGCGGCTCCTGCCGGCCGTACATGTTGTCGCCGAGCAGCAGGACGAAATCGAACGGGGACGCCGCGCGCGCCGCCGCCATCTGCTGCGCGATCTCGAACTGCGGCCGGCCTCCGGTGCCCGCGTCCCCGACGACCGCGAACCGCAGGGGCTCCTGCCCGGCCGGCGCGACGGCCGCCAGCAGCAGGACGAGGACAAGGCAGGTGAGGTGGCGCATGGCACGCTCCTCAGGTGCTCACGGTCCCGAAAGTCCGCGGCCTTCGTCGATCTTCGCGCGCAGCCGCGCGATGAAGCGCGCGCGCACCTGCGGCTCGTAGCCGCCCGCGCGGAACGCGTCGTCCCAGTCATCGCTGGTGAGCCCGCCGACGAGCGCGCTCGCCCAGCGCACGTCGGCCGGCGTGATGCGGCCGCGCACGAGCTCCTGGTGCCAGCCCTCGTAGGCGAACCGCACGACGCCGCGCTCGACGCCCTTGATGAACGCCAGCCGCTCGAAGACCGCGGGATCGCCGCGGACCGGCGTGATGCGCCCGGTGCTGCCGAGGGCGGTGCCGAGATCGCGGACGACGTACCAGCGCTCGGTGCGGCCGGGCCCGGCCCGGTACTCGTAGAGCGTGTTGTTCGCGTTCTTGAGATCCGAGCTGTTGAACATCAGCAGGATGACGAGCAGTCCCTGGTACGGGTGCGTGCCGACGAACGGGTTCTGCTGCCACGACCACTCGCCCTGGTCCTTCAGCGCGGCCACCTTCAGGCGGAATCGTCCGCCCGGGACCATGTGGGTGTGTCCGTCATGGCTGAGAGTGAAGACGGGCAGGTAGTAGACGGGCGGCTGGTGATACCCGCAGGCTGACAGCACGCGCGAGAGCACGACTTCGACCGGGCCCTCCGCGCCGCGGCCGTCGAGCGGCGGCTGCTTCACCTTCCACTCGCGTCCCGCCGGATCGCGCACGGTCATCCCGGGATTGACGCCGCCGTGCTTGGGCTCGACGAACTCGTAGACCGCCGCCGGGTCGGGGGCGCGTTCCGGGCCCCACGGGCCGAAGAACACGTCCGCGGATTCCTCGCGGTCGGGTGCGGTCCAGAGCTCCGCGAGGTTGACGGCGCCCGGGTGCGCGGTCGGCAGCACCGCCTTCGGCACGCACGTCGGCACGTACACCGCGAGGACGGCGGGAACCAGCACGACGGGAAGCCAACCGGTCATCGCCCGCGCTCCTTTACGGCACGAACGGCGCCGCCGCCGTCCGCCGCGACAGGCGCGCGAGCCGCAGCGGGTCCGACAGGCGGAACAGCACCTGCCAGCCCTCGTCACCGCGCGCGAGGTCGAGCCGGGCAATCGTCGAGGCGCCCGTGTGGAGGCGGACACCCGCGCCGTAGGAGGTGCGCGCGAGGTCGAGTGCCTTCACACGGGGCGCCACGTTGCCGGCGTCGACGAAGAGGGCGCCGTCCACGTGCGCCATCAGCGGAAACCGCGACTCGAGGTTGGCGACGAGGAGGTGCCGGTCGTGGAAGCGGTAGTCCGAGTACCCGCGCAGCGTGTTGTGGCCGCCGAGGGCGGGCAGCAGGTAGAACGGAATCGATCGGCCGCGGGCGGTGGAGGAGAAGACGCCAAGCCCGTGCGCGGCGACCACCAGCCGCCCGCCTGCCAGCGGGATGAAGTGCGCGCCTTCGGTCTCGTAGCGCGTGAAGACGTACGGACCGCCGTCGCGCGCCCGGAAGCCGACCCACGTGCCGCGGTAGAGGCCGCCCGCCGTTGGATGGCCCGGATGATTGCGCGTGTCGTGCACCAGCGAGAGGTCGCCGTGCACGAACGACGGCTGCGGCACGCCGCCGGCGGCGGTGTCCGGCAGATCGCGATCGAACGGTCCGGTGGAGGAGGAGATGCGCGGCCCGTCCAGCCACCCGGCGGTCGCGATCATCGACACCGCGCTGCCCTCCGGGCGCACGGTCGCGTAGCCGACGACATTCGTGGTGCGCAGGCGGTAATCGCTGTCCGCGTCGCGCACCTGCGTCATGTCGCGCCAGAGCGCCTGCGCGCCGATGGAGACGTGATCGCCCGCGAGCGCGGGCAGCTCGAACCGTGCCTGCGCGGTCTTGTAGAGGCGCCACGACAGCGCGCCCGACACGTCCACGATCGCGCGTTCGCCCAGGAGGCGGTGCCGGTATCCCGGGCCGCCGGAGATCCACCCGGCCCCGGTGATCATGTTTCCGGTGCTCGCGTAGACGCCGTTCTCCGGCGCGCCGTTGCCGGCCTTCCGTTCGGCGACGAAGGTCACCGCCTCGTGCAGCACACGCGGGTCGGGGAAGAGCGCCGGCGCGGCCGCGCCCTCGCTCTGCGCGAACGCCTGCGCCGGCAGGACCGCCAGCACGAGAAGGAGCGCGCGCAGCACGCGCGCGGCCCGGTGGGGCAGCGCGTGCCGTGCCTCCAGCCGCGCGCACAGGCGCTCGGCGCGGTGCCAGTCGGAGCAGTGCCCCGCCGGCAGGGCGTGGCCCTCGACCACGAGACACACGTCCCATCCGCCATCGTCGGCGGCGCGGATGTCGATGTGGGGTTCGTCCAGGTCGAGGGAGGGTTCGCGGCATTCCAGGGTGGTCGTCACGGGCGTGCCTCGCTCTGCGCGGACGACCGCATCAGGCGTGCCAGCTCGTGCGCGACGCTTCACTGCGCTCCCGGCGCCCCGCGGCGCGCATGTCGCGCATTTTTCCAGTTGCGTTCCGCGAAAATTCGCCGGACCTCGCAGGCGTCGTGCGCGAATGCGCGCGGGGGCGCGTGCTGGACCGGTTCTTGAAGCCCCGGCCCGTGACGCCGCGATTGGCGGGGCCGTTGGCAGGACGCCAGGCGGGATTTTTCGAAAGCCGTGGGATTTTTCGCTATGACTGAGTCACCCCGTCAGCTGTGCGTGCTGGTCGTCGAGGACGAAGCCCTGCTCCGCTGGTCGATTGCCGAGACGCTCGCGCACCGCGGCCACACCGTGGTCGAAGCCAGCAGCGCGAGCGGCGCGGTCCGTGCGCTGCACGAGACGCGCGATCCGATCGACGTCGTCCTGCTCGACGTCCGGCTGCCCGACTCCGACGACCTCGGCCTGCTGGCCGACGTCCGGCGCCTCAGGCCCGACAGCGCGGTTGTCATGATGACGGCGTTCAGGACCCCTGACGTGACGCAGGGCGCCCTCGAGCTCGGCGCCTACCGCGTCCTGGACAAGCCGTTCGACATGAACGGGCTCGAGGCGCTGGTGATCGCGGCGGATCGCGACCGCTCGATCCACTGACAGGGAAGGAGGGCGGCATGATCACGATCGCCCGCATCCTGTGCCCGACCGACTTCTCCGATGGCTCCCGTCACGCGCTGGATCACGCGATGTCGATCGCGCGCTGGTACAGGTCGCAGGTGACCGTGCTCCACGTGCACCGGCTGACGACGCCGGTCTACGCGGTGGCACCCGTGACGATGCCGGTCGGCGCGCAGGTGCTGACGCTGACGGCGGCCGAGACCGCGCATCTGCTCGACGCGCTGGAGGAGTTCGTTGCGCCCGAGCGCGGGCAGGGCACCGCGGTCGAGACCGCGCTGGAGCAGGACTTCGACGTCGCCGACGCGGTCCTGGCGCGCGCCGGGACGATGCGGGCGGACCTGATCGTGCTCGGCACGCACGGCCGCTCGGGCTTCCAGCGCTTCATGCTCGGGTCGGTGGCTGAGAAGCTCCTGCGGCGCGCCGACTGTCCTGTCCTGACGGTTCCGCCGCGCGCCGGCGACGTCGAACGGCCGATCTCGATGCGGCCCCGCATCCTGTGCGCCGTGGACTTCTCGAAGGCCTCGGCGCGCGCGCTCGACTACGCGGCGTCGCTCGCGCGCGAGTCCGACGGCGCGCTCACCGCGCTGCACGTCGTGGACGTGCCGCCGGAGTCGTCCGACCCGTCCCTGCCCGACATCTCCGCGTACCGCACGGCGCGCTTCGAGGAGGCGCGGCTGGCGCTGGCCGGCACCGTGGCCGCGCTCGACGAGGGCTGGAAGGCCGCGCCGCTCGTGCTCGCCGGCAAGCCGTCGCGGGAGATCCTGCGCGTGGCGGCGGAGCAGCAGGACGATCTCATCGTCATGGGCGTGCTCGGTCGTGGCGCGCTGGATCGGGCGTTCTTCGGCTCCACGGCCGAGCACGTGGTCCGTCAGGCGTCGTGTCCCGTGCTGACGCTCAGGGCGCCGGACTGAGGGCGCCGTGGCCCGCGTCACCATCGACGGCCGGCCGTACGAGGTGCCCGACGGCGGCTCCGTGCTCGGCGCGGTGCGGGCCGCACGCGTCCGCCTGCCCACGCTGTGCCACGATCCGCGGCTCGCGCCGTCCGGCGTGTGCCGGCTTTGCCTCGTGCGCATCGCGGGAGTCGCGCGCGCGGTGACCGCGTGCACCACCCCGCTGGCCGACGGCATGGACATCGTGACCGCGTCGCCGGAGCTTGCCGCCGCGCGGCGCGGCATCCTGCGCATGCTGGCGGCGCGGCGGCGGTCGCGGGCCGCCCTCATCGACGAGTCGCATCCCTACATCCGCGTGGACATGTCGCGCTGCGTGGACTGCTATCGCTGCGTGCAGATCTGCGACGAGGTGCAGGGACAGTTCGTCTGGCACGTCCGCGGCCGCGGCCTCGACACGCGGATCGAGCCCGACGGCGCGAGCCTGCGCGAGAGCGCCTGCGTGAGCTGCGGCGCCTGCGTGGACACCTGCCCCACGGGCGCGCTCGAGGATCGCCTGGGCGCGGCGCACGGGGCGCCCGACACGTGGACCCGCACCGTGTGTCCCTACTGCGGCGTCGGCTGCGAGCTCGACGCGGGCACGCGCGACGGCCGGCTGGTGGCCGTCCGGCCCGTCATCGACTCGCCGGTGAGCCGCGGGCACCTGTGCGTGAAGGGACGCTACGCGTTCGACTTCGTCGCCGCCGGGGACCGCGTGACCGAGCCGATGGTCCGCGGGCGCGGCGCCTGGAGGACGGTCACGTGGGACGAGGCGTACGCGGTCGTGGCGGCCCGTCTCGGCGACGTCATCCGCCGGCACGGCGCCGACGCGGCCGCCGTGCTCACCTCGGCGCGGGCCACCAACGAGGACAACTACGTGGCGCAGAAGTTTGCGCGGGCCGTCCTCGGCACGCACAACGTGGACTGCTGCGCGCGCGTGTGCCACGCGCCGAGCGCCGCCGCCCTCAGGCGCGTCGTCGGCGCCGGTCTCGCCACCGGATCGTTCGACGACATCGAGCGCGCGGCGACGCTTCTCGTCTGCGGCGCCAACCCCACGGAGAGCCACCCGGTCGTCGGGGCGCGCATCAAGCAGGCGGCCCGCCGCGGCGCGCGCCTGATCGTGATCGATCCGCGCCGGATCGAGCTGGCGGCGTACGCCGACCTGCACCTCGCCGTCCGTCCGGGCACCAACGTCGCGCTGCTGAACGCGATGGCGCACGTCGTCCTCGCGGAGGGGCTCGGCGACCGCGCCTTCCTGGCGGCGCGGACCTCGGGCCTGGAGGAGTTCCGGCGGTTCCTCGACGCGTGGCCGCCCTCGCGGGCGGCGGAGA
The DNA here is from genome assembly GCA_016871375.1 of Acidimicrobiia bacterium. Lineage (GTDB taxonomy): Bacteria > Acidobacteriota > Vicinamibacteria > Vicinamibacterales > UBA2999 > VFYY01. Next base: position 3,181 of record VFYY01000042.1, on the reverse strand, counting down.
TCTGCGGCGTCGACGCCGCATCCATCCGCCGCGCGGCGGTGCTCTATGCCACCGGGGCCCCCGCCACGAGCGTGCACGGGCTCGGCGTGACCGAGCACGTGCAGGGCACCGACGGCGTCGCCGCGCTGATCAATCTCGCGCTGCTGACCGGCAACATCGGGCGTCCCGGCAGCGGCGTGAACCCGCTGCGCGGCCAGAACAACGTGCAGGGCGCGGCGCACATGGGGTGTGACCCCGGCGTGCTCGCCGGGTCCGTGCCGGTCGATCAGGGCCGCGTCGCGTTCGAGCGGCAGTGGGGCGTCGCGCTGCCGTCCGCGCACGGCCGCACGCTGCCGCAGATGCTCGACGGCGCGATCGACGGCAGCGTCAGGGCGCTGTGGATCATGGGATACGACGTGCTCCTCAGCAACCCGGACGCCGCCGCGACCGCGCAGGCGCTGGCGGCGCTCGACGTCGTCGTCGTGCAGGACCTGTTTCTCACGGAGACGGCGCGCGACTACGCGTCCGTGTTCCTGCCGGCGTGCTCGTCGTTCGAGAAGGACGGCACGTTCATGAACGCCGAGCGCCGGGTGCAGCGCGTGCGCGCGGCGCTGGCGCCCCGCGGCGGGTCGAAGGCCGACTGGCAGATCGTCTGCGAGGCCGCGCGGGCGATGGGCGCCGGTGGGTTCGACTACGCCGGCCCCGAGGCGATCTGGGACGAGGTGCGCGCGCTCTGCGCGGGCGCGCGCGGCATGACCTACGCGCGGCTCGACCGCGGCGGGCTGCAGTGGCCGTGCCCGTCGCTCGACCACCCGGGCACCGCCACGCTGCACGCCGAGACGTTTGCCCGCGGCCCGCGCGCGGTGCTCGAGCCGGTGCCGTATCGCGAGTCCTCGCAGACGCCGTCCACCGAGTACCCGTTCCAGCTCATCACCGGGCGTACGCTGTACCAGTTCAACGCGGGGACGATGACCGGCCGGACGCGGAACGCCGACCTCCGGCCGGCCGACCTGCTCGACATCTCACCGGACGACGCGGCGCGCGTCGGCGTGGGCGAGGGGGACGCGGTGCGCGTGATCAGCCGTCACGGCACGGCCGTCCTCGGCGCGCACGTCGACGCGACCGTGGCGCCGGGGCAACTCTTCGCGACGTTCCACCAGCCGGCGGTTCGCCTGAACGCGGTGACCGGGGAGGGCAGGGACCCCGTCACGGGGACGCCGGAGTACAAAGTCACGGCCGTCCGCCTGGAGCACGCGTGACGGCCGTCGTCGGAGAGGTTATCTGACGCTGACGGTGTCGCCGCGCAGCGTTGTCTGCGCCCGGCCCACCTCGATGTGCTTGTACATCAGCACCACGGACGCGGCGGGATATCCGCTCACGCGCTTCCACTCCTGGAGCCACTCGGCGAGCAGCGCGCGTGCCGGCGTCCGGCCGTCCTGCCGCAGCGCCGCGACGACGTCGGCCGACGTCTCGATCCAGAGCCGCTCGTGCGCGGCGGCGGCGCTCATGACCTGCAACGTCACCGGCACCGAGCGCCGGCAGAAGTCGGACGCGTTCCGGATGTCACGGAGGCTCTCGCCCTCGAGCCATCCGCAGGTGACCGAGCGCACCTGGATCTCGTGGTGCTCGTGATGCGCGCGCAGCGGCGCAGCGAGCAGGAGCAGCAGGCACAGCACGGCCGGCAGTTTCATCGCTCCCGATAGGCTAACAGATCTCATCGCAAACGCCGCTTCCCGGCGCGCTGACGGCGATTCTGTTGTCCACGCGGCTGATGCCGGGCGCGTGCATCGCCGCGCGCTCCGCGGCGTCGTGTTCGTGCCACGTGCGCACGTGGCCGGTGAGCGTCGCCGTGTGTCCCGAGACGTGCACGCCGATGCCGTGGGCATCGACGTCGGCCTCGCGGTGCAGCGCACGGACGATCTGGCGCTTCACGTCCACCGTGGACGCGACCGGCGCCACGTGGATGCGGTTCACGACGCCCTTGATGCCGGGCACGTGGCGCACGGCCTTCTCGGCGACCGCGCTCTTGAAGAGCGTCGGCACGTCCCCGGTCAGCGTCACGTGGCCGTTGTGCACCGTGATCTGGATCGTCCCGGGCAGCGCCGCGCGCAGCGACAGCGCCTTCACCGCGTCGTCGGCGATGTCGGCATCGGTCCGCGCGTAGCGCAGACGCACGTGAATGTCGTTGGCGACGGCGCGGACGCCGCGCATCCGTTTGACCGCGCGCTCGGCGGCGAGCTTGCCCGCGTAGGTGTCGATGAAGCCCGTGAGCGTCACGACGCCCTCGTGCGCGGTGACGCCGATGGCGCTCGCGTCCACCTGCGAGTCCCAGTCGAGCTGCTGCACCACGGCGTTGCGGAGGACGAGGTCGGCTTCGGTGAGGGTGGCGGTGGTCATGACGGCTTCTCCTTCCTGAGGATTCGGATCCGCGCGTCGGCCACGGTGGCGCCTGCGGGCCCGACGATGACGGGATTCAGATCGAGCTCGACGACCTCCGGGCACGCGTCGACGAGCGCCGACACGCGCAGCAGCACGTCGCGCAGGGCGGGCTCGCCGCCCGGCGGCGTGCCGCGGAACCCGCGCAGCAGCGCCGTCGCGCGCACGCGGTCGAGCAGTCCCTGCGCCGCCGTATCCGTCAGCGGATGGAGGCCGCACGCCGTGTCGCGGACGAGCTCGGCCGTCCTGCCGCCACTGCCGCAGACGACGACGTGGCCGAAGGCCGGGTCGGCCACGGCGCCCACGAGGAACTCGGCGCCGTACGCCATCGGCTGCAGCAGCACCTGGTCGATGTCGCGCCCGCGCCGCGCCGCGAGCGCGGCATACGCGCGGCGCACGTCGGCGTCGGCGATCAGGTTGGTCGCCACCGCGTGCGCTTCCGACTTGTGCACGATCGCGGGGCCCGCGCCCTTCACCGCGACGGGAAACCCGAGGCGGCGCGCGAGATCCGCGGCCTGCGCCTCGCTGCACACGGCGACCGTCGGCACGTGCGCAATGGCGAACGCGTCGAGCAGCGCCAGCGCGTCGAGCGGCCGCAGCCAGCCGTCGCCCGAGAGCGGCGCCCGCTCGACGATGGCGCGGGCGGCCGACAGGTGCAGGTCCTCGAAGCATGGCGGCCGGCCAGGCGGCGTCGCGCGCCACCGCACGTACGGCAGGACGCGCGCGAGCGTCCGCGCGGCCGACTCGGGAAACGCGTAGGCCGGCA
>VFYY01000041.1 GCA_016871375.1 Acidimicrobiia bacterium | reverse complement strand
GCAGGTGGCCGCCAGGGCGGCGCGCCCGCAGCGGCGCCGGCCCCCGACACGACGACGATGCACACCATCCCCGGCTCGACGCTGCAGTTCACGCGCCCGCAGATTGCCAACCAGTACGGGCCCGCCGACTGGTTCCCCGGCGATCACCCGTCGATGCCGCCGGTCGTCAGGAACGGCGACATGGCGCGGACGATCGCGGCGTGCAGCCTCTGCCACATGCCGAACGGCAAGGGACGCCCGGAGAACGCGCCCGTGGCGGGCCTGCCGGTGGAGTACTTCATCAAGACGATGATGGACTTCAAGAACGGGCTGCGGGACAGCTCGGATCCGCGCAAGGCGAACAGCGTGCGCATGGCCGGCTTCGCGAAGCAGATGACCGACGAAGAGATCCGCGTGTCGGCCGAGTACTTCGGCGCGATGCCGTGGACGCAGTGGATCCGCGTCGTCGAGACGGCAACCGTGCCGAAGACGCGCATCCAGGGCGGCATGTTCCTCCGGCTGGAGGGCAGCGAAACCGAGCCGATCGGCAACCGCATCATCGAGAACCCGGAGAACGTGGAGCGCACGGAGGTCCAGCGCGACCCGCGCTCGGGCTTCATCGCCTACGTCCCGGTGGGGAGCATCAAGCGCGGGCAGGCGCTCGCCACGACGGGCGGCAACGGGAAGACCGTCGCGTGCGCCAACTGCCATGGCGCCGACCTGCGCGGCCTCGGCTCGGTGCCCGGCATCGCCGGCCGGTCGCCGAGCTACCTCGTGCGCCAGATGCACGACATGCAGACCGGCGCGCGCAAGGGCACCTGGACCGACCTGATGAAGCCGGTGGTCGAGAAGCTGACGGCCGAGGACTACGTCAACATCGCGGCGTACGTCTCCTCGCGTCCGCAGGCCGCCGCGCCCGGCACCCAGACGGCCGCGCGGTGAGCAATCCGCAGGGCGGGCCCGGTGCCGGGACCCGCCCTGCGGATTGCTTCCTCGCCCCACAGACCGGGGTGATGCTCGGAACGGCGTGCCCGTCAGGTGAACGGATTGACCGCGCCCGGCATATGTCCTACATTGATGTAGGACACGATCATGCCATTCAGCCTCCGCCTCGATCCCGAGACCGAAGCGCTGCTCCGGCGTTTGACGGCGCGAACGGGCCGGTCGAAATCGCAGGTCGTCCGCGAAGCCGTGGCGCAGTACGCGGCGGGGACCGCGGAGGCCGAAGCGCCTGCGCAGACCGCGTACGACCGGCTGAAGCCGTACATCGGCACTGTTTCGACCAGCGGCGCGAATTATTCGCAGAATACACACGAGAAGTACGGCGCTCTCCTGCGGAACAAGCACCGTGCCCGCCGTACTCGTTGACGCCGGCGCCCTGGTCGCCTTCCTCGATATCGACGACGCTCAACACGACCGGGCAGTCGAAGGACTGAAGGCTGTTCGCGACGCGCTCATCACGGTGTGGCCGGCGCTGGCGGAAGCAATGTACCTCCTTGGAAGCACTCCGCGCGGACGTTCGCATTTGTGCGACATGGTGTCCGACGGCGCACTCGACCTTGTCCACTTGGAAGCCACCGATCTGAGGCGAATGAAGGAGCTGATGGTGAAGTATGGGGATCTGCCGATGGACTTCGCCGACGCGGCGTTAGTCCGCGCTGCGGAACGCGACGGACTCAACCGGATTATCACGTTCGATCACCACTTCCACGTCTATCGGCTGCCGCGCCGCGGGCGCTTCACCGTCCTGCCATAGGTTAGACTCGTTACGATGGCCTACAGCACCCCGCTCGAAGCCCGGATCGCGAAAAAGACCACGAAGGCGATCGTCGACTTCAACCTGATTGAAGACGGCGATCGCGTCATGGTCGGCCTCTCGGGCGGCAAGGACAGCTGGGCGCTGATGCAGACGCTCGACACGCTGCGCCGGCGCGCCCCCATCACGTTCTCCCTCGTCGCCGTCAACGTGGACTCCGGCTACAAGGACTTCAAGCACGACGTCATCGCGAAGACGTGCGAGGAGCGCGGCTGGGAGTACCGCATCGAGCACACCGCCATCGGCGACGTCATGGACGACCTGCTCGAGGCCAACGCGACGCCCTGTTCGCTGTGCGCGCGGCTGCGGCGCGGCGTCCTCTACCGCATCGCCAGCGAGCTCGGCGCCACCAAGATCGCGCTCGGGCACCACCTGGACGACTTCATCGAGACGCTGCTGCTGAACCTGTTCTTCGCCGGCGCGCTCAAGGCGATGCCCGCGCGGCTGGTCTCGGACAACGGCGAGCACGTCGTCATTCGTCCGCTGGCGTACGTCGGCGAGGACGAGGCGCGCGTCTACACCAAGCAGGTCGGCCTGCCGATCATCGGCTGCTGTTGTCCCGCGTGCGGCGACCTGAGCCTGCAGCGCCAGCGCGTGAAGCGCCTGGTCCTCGACCTCGAACGGGAGCATCCCGGCGTCAAGCAGTCGATGCTGAAGGCGCTCGGCAACGTCATGCCGCGCCACCTGCTCGACACGCGCCTGAACCCGAGCGGCGAGCTGCGCGACACGGTCGCGCTCCGGCTCGAAGACGAACAGCCCTCCAACCTGATTCAGATCCGTCACTGACGTGCGAGCGGTCGTGCAGCGCGTCACGTCGGCCCGCGTGCGCGTGGGCGACCCCTCGACTCCGCTCGGGGCGGGCCGCGTGACGGGCGAGATCGGCCGCGGCCTGCTCGTGCTCGTCGGCGTCGGACGGGACGACGGCCCGGCGGATGTGACGTACGTGGCGGGGAAGATCCGTGACATCCGCGTGTTCGAGGGCGACGACGGCAAGCCGATGGACCGCTCGGTTGCCGACGCGGGGGGCGCCGTGCTCGTCGTGTCGCAGTTCACGCTCTACGGCGATGTGCGGCGCGGGCGACGACCGTCGTTCGACGGCGCGGCGGCGCCGGAGATCGCTCGTGCGCGCTACGAAGATCTCGTGAGAGAATTGCGGGCGGCGTCGTTGAAGGTCGAGACCGGCGAGTTCCAGGCCATGATGCAGGTCGAGCTCGTCAACGACGGTCCCGTCACCATCCTCATCGACAGCACACGCCAATGAGAATCGCGCTCGCGCTTGTCGCGCTGCTCGCTGTTGCTCCGACTGCGGACGCCCAGCAGCGCCCGCTCGTCACCGAAGATCCCGAGACCATCGGCGCCGGGCGCATGCTCGTCGAAGCCGGCTTCGACTACCAGCGCGCCGTCGAGTATCCGGTGTCCGGGCTGTCCGGTCACCTGCTGCGCATGCCGCTCATCGGCATCAGCATGGGGCTCGGGTCGATCGCGGAGGCACAGATCGACGGCGGGATCTACAACCGTCTGTCCATCACCGGGCGCAAGCCGTCTGCCCCCCTGGCGTTCCACGTGACCGCGCCCGGCGACTCGACGTGGCACGTCGAGGACCTGGTGGTCGGCACGAAGATCAGGATCGTCCCGGAGGGCACGCAGCGTCCGTCGTTTGCGCTGCGGTCGGCGACGAAGCTGCCGATGGCGTCGAACGAGAGCGGCATCGGCCTCGATACGATCGATTTCTACTCCTCGCTGCTGGTGGCCAAGACCGTGCAGTCCGTGCGCGTCGTCGGCAACGTCGGCCTCGGCATCCTGAGCGACCCGACGCGCGGCGACCGGCAGAACGACGTGCTCACCTACGGGGTCTCGTTCGCGCGCGCCGTCTCGCCGCGGGCGGAAGTGGTGGGGGAGATCAACGGGCGCCAGGACACCCGCCTCGGCGACCCGCCGCCGGGCACCGAGTCGCGCAGCATGGCCCGCTTCGGCGCCCGCTACACCGTCGGCGCCTGGCGCGCCGACGCCGTGCTGATGTTCGGCCTCACGACGAAGGACCCGTCGTTCGGCCTGGGCGGCGGGTTCACCTACGTCCTCGACGCCTTCGGGACGCCGTAGTGGCGATGCTGCGCGTCGTCAAGGCGCATGCCTACGGCAACGATTTCGTCTTCCTGGAGCGCGCCGAGGTGGCGCGCACGATTCCCGGAGGCGATTACGCGCCGCTGGCCCGTGCCGTCTGCGACCGCCACCGCGCCGTCGGCGCCGACGGCCTGATCCTCTACGACTACCGCGAGCGCCGCGCGTCGATGCAGCTGTACAACGCGGACGGCAGCACGGCCGAGATTTCCGGGAACGGGCTTCGCTGCCTGGCCGCGCTCGTCGTCCACTTTCAGTCGCTGCGCCCCGGCGCCAGCGTGATGGTGGACACCACGGCCGGCGTACGGACGCTGGAGTTTCTCGAACGCGACGGCGAGCGCTTCACGTTCCGCGCGGCGATGGGGCGGCCGGATGAAATCCGGCACGGCCTCGTCCAGCTCGAGGACGAGACGATCGGCGCCACGCTGCTCAGCATGGGCAATCCGCACTGCGTGGTGCTCGGTCCGCTGCCCGACGAGCAGCGCTTTCAGGCCATCGGCCCGGCGCTGTCCACGCACGAGATGTTCCCCGCGGGCACCAACGTCGAGTTCGCGTTCGTTGAAACGCCGGAGCTCGTCCGCATCCTCATCTGGGAGCGCGGCGTCGGCCCGACCCACTCGTCGGGGACAGGTACCGCGGCCGCCGCGGTCGCGGCCGTGGCGCACGGCGGCGCCAGCCGATCGGTGGACGTCGTCGCCCCGGGCGGCACGCAGCACGTGGAATGGAAGGACGAAGGCGTGTTCCTGACCGGGTGGGCGGAGGTCGTGCTGGAAGGGGAATGGCTGGACGCCCGGAGTTAGCGTTTCGAACGCCTCTCCTTACGGCGCTCGAGCCAATCGAGCAACACCACGATCGACATGATGATCGCGATGCCCCACACGGGGTACAGCGCGTCAGCCATCGGTCCTCTCCTCCGCGAGAATCAGCGCAAACCCCAGCAGCACGAGCCACAGCACGACCCCGCCCGTGACGAGTCCGAGAGACCACGAGCCTTCGGCGACGAAGCGACCGAGCACCACGGCGCCTACGACCAGGTTTGCGAGCTCGCGAAGCGTCTCCACGACCACCGTGCGGCGCCGCGGCGTCAATCGTACCATCGTCCCTACCTGATGGTGCAAGACGGCTTCCGTCGCAAAACTCGAAGAAATGGCACGATCGCGCATTGAGCGTGGCAGTTTTTGCAGCGCCGATGCGCGAGGTTGCGCTGCAGAAACTGCTACCAGATAATCCGTTCACTCCGTGACACTCGCTTCTGGTTCGCGACTCGGCCCATACGAGATCGTCGCTGCAATCGGCGCCGGTGGAATGGGCGAGGTGTACCGGGCGCGCGATACCCGTCTCGATCGCGTTGTCGCGGTCAAAGTCCTGCCCGCGCACGTCGCGGAGGCGCCGGAGTTCCGCGAGCGTTTCGAACGGGAAGCCCGTACGGTCGCGGCGCTGAGCCACCCGCATATTTGCTCCCTCTATGACGTCGGCACGCACGAGCAGACTGCGTTTCGCCGCGATTCTGGAGCACCAGCCGCCGTCCCTCTCAACGATCCACTCACAGGTGCCTGTGCACCTCGATCACATCCTCGCGCGCGTGCTGTTTCAAAGCCGGTTCGTATTGAGTCCCAACACAGTCGCCGGATACGATGTCGCGCCAGATGGCCGCTTCCTGCTCGTGCAGCCGCTGCATCCAGATCCACCCTTGAATCAGATTCACGTGGTCCTGAATTGGTTCGACGAGCTTCGGCGTCTCACGTCGTCCAATTAGTCCCCGCGGTTCTCCGACCCCATGCGTACATTCCACGAAGCGCTCGAGGCCGTCGAAACCTACTCGCCGGCTGAAGAGCAGTTCAACGCTCGCCGCCGGACGGTGGGCATCTTTCTCGGCCCGCTCCTGCTCATCGCGCTCCTGATCGCGCCGCTGCCGATGCCGGCGCCGGCGCACCGCCTGGCCGCGATACTGGCCATGGTCATCGTCTTCTGGGTGACCGAAGCGCTGCCGCTGGCCGTGACGGCCATGCTCGGGCCCGTGCTCGCGGTCGTCCTGCGCGTCTCCCCGGTGCGCGAGGCCTTCGCCCCGTTCGCGGACCCGGTGGTGTTCGTGTTCATCGGCGGATTCATTCTGGCCGAGGCGATGTTCGTCCACGGCGTGGACCGCCGCATCGCGTACACGGCGCTCGCGCAGCCGTTTGTGGGCGCCAGCGCCGGACGGATCCTCGTCGTCTACGGCGCGGTGGCGATGGTGCTCTCGATGTGGATGAGCAACACGGCCACCACCGCCATGATGTTTCCCATCGGACTGTCGATTGTCGCGCACCTGGCGAAGGCGGGCGGCACCGGCGCGCGCCACTTCGCGATCGTGATGATGCTCATCACGTCCTTTGGCGCGTCGATCGGCGGCATGGGGACGCCGGTGGGCACACCGCCGAACCTGATCGGCGTCGGGATGCTGGAACGCTTCACCGGCATCGACATCACGTTCTTCCAGTGGATGATGGTCGGCGTGCCTGCGGCGATCGCGATGTTCGCGTTCGTGGCCGTGTACTTCTACGTCATCGGCGCCCGCGGCGTCCGCTTCACCGGGGAGAGCACACAGCTGGTGCACGAGGAGCTCCGGAAGCTGGGGCCCGTCTCACGCGGGCAGCGCAACGTGCTCGTCGCCTTCGGCATCACGGTGGCGCTCTGGATCATCCCGGGCCTGCTGGCGCTGGCGGGGATCGACGACGCGGCGTTCTCCCAGGCCTACGCGGCGGCGATTCCCGAGAGCATCGCCGCCATGGTCGGGGCGCTGCTGCTGTTCGTGCTGCCCGTGGACTGGCGGGCGCGGCGCTTCACGATGACGTGGGACCAGGCGGTCCGGATCGACTGGGGGATTGTGCTGCTCTACGGGGGCGGGCTGGCGCTTGGCGGGCTGGCGTTCACGACGGGGCTGGCGGAGGCGCTGGGGAAGGGCATCACCTCGTGGCTGCCGGCGCCAGGCACCGTGTCGCTGACGATTCTCTTCACCGCGACGGCCATCGTGCTGTCGGAGGCCACCTCGAACACCGCGGCAGCGAACATGATTGTCCCCATTGCCATTGCCGTGGCCCAGGCGAGCGGCATCCGCCCGATTGAGCCCGCGCTGGGCGCCACCCTCGGCGCCAGCATGGGCTTCATGATGCCGGTCTCCACGCCGCCAAACGCCATCGTCTACAGCTCCGGGTTCGTGCCCATCACCGCGATGATGCGCTACGGCATCGCGCTCGACGTCGCCGGCTTCTTCGTGATTGTCGGGGTGGTGCTGCTGCTCGGGCCGATCGTGTTCTAGTTTCTGCGTACTTCTTCAACGGCGACGGCGGGCCGCCGGAGGCGCCATGGCCTCCTCGATCGTCGCTAAAGCCTTCTCGATACGCTCTTTGACGCCTTCGAGCTGCATGAGGGCGGTCAGGTAGTCGTCGGCCTTGACGGCCTCGCCCGCTTCTTGCACATCAGCATTGGCCGACGCGATGTCCGCGCTGGGCTGGCGGAGCGTGCGGGCGGGCAGGCGCCGGCGCGCGGCGGGCAGGCGCATGTTCGCCTGCGCGAGGAGGGCGGCAATTTCTGCCATGGAGCGTTCGACCTCGGCGCGCACCTGCGCCTTGGTGTTGGCGGCGAGGCGCGCGGCGTTCTGCGCGTGCTCGGCGCTCTCGAGCGCGTAGTTGAGGGCCAGGCGGTAGTCGCGCGCGGCGACGGCGTCGTTGGAGTTCTCGAGCGCGGTGGTCGCGGCGGTGTACTCGCCGGTGGCGTACCGTTCGGCGCCGGCGGCGCGGGCGGCGTCGATGGCGCCCTGCGCCTGGTCCATCTCCTTGTGGGGCGGCTCCGCGCAGGCAGACATCGCCAACGCAAGCAGCAGGACCGGCCAGCGGCGCATAGAGAGATTCAGTATAGATGAAGGACGTCGCCCCACACGATCGCCCGCGCGAGAAGCTGGAGCGCCTCGGCGCCGCCGGTCTCGGCGACAACGAGCTGCTGGCGCTCGTCATCGGCAGCGGGTTCCGCGACGCCGACGCGCTCGGGCTGGCCAACCGCCTGCTCGCGCGCAGCGGCGGCCTGCACGGTTTGCCGCGTGCCTCGTTGACGGATCTGCGCGACACGCCGGGGGTGGGTCCGGCCCGCGCCGCACAGATTCAGGCGGCCGTCGAGCTGGGGCGGCGGACGCTGACGCGCCCTGCCGACCCCCGGGTGAATCTCGCCTCACCGGAGGCGATGGCGGCCTTCCTGCTGCCGCAGTTCGGAACGGCGCCCGTGGAGCGCTTCGGCGTCGTGCTGCTCGACACGAAGAAACAACTGATTCGCGTCCGGCTCATCGCGGTTGGCTCGCTGGATCAGACCGTCGTCCACCCGCGTGAAGTGTTCAAGGAAGCCGTCGCGGCGGGCGCCTCGGCTCTCGCGCTCTTCCACAACCATCCGTCCGGCGATCCGACGCCCAGCCCGAACGATCTGGCGTTGACGATCGCCATGATGGAGGCCGGCGAGGTGATGGGGATCGCCGTCATCGACCATCTGATTCTGGCGGAGCAGCGGTACTTCTCGCTCTCGGAGGCCCGATGGATGCCGCAGAGCATCCGCTGATCGGGATAAGATCGTCAGGTTGACCACGCTCTACTTCGACTGTTTCTCGGGTGCCGCCGGCGACATGGTGCTCGGCGCGCTGCTGGACGCGGGCCTGCCGCTCGACGACCTGCGCAGCGCGCTTGGAAGCCTGGCCGTCGATCGGGACGCAATCTGGACCGAACGCGTGACCCGCGCGGGCGTGACCGCGACGAAATTCAACGTGCGGGGCGAGGACCATCATCATCACCACGGCCACCAGCACCGCACCATCGAAGAGATTCACTGCCTGGTCGCCGGTTCGGCGCTGAGCGCGACCGCGAAGACACGCACCAAGGAGTTGTTCACGCGGCTGGGCGAGGTCGAGGCCGCGATCCACGGGACGACGCTCGACAAGGTGCACCTGCACGAGGTCGGCGCGCTCGATTCGATCATCGACATCGCGGGCACCGTGTTCGCGCTGGAGGAGATGGCGATCGACCGCGTCGTTTCTTCGCCGGTGAACGTCGGCAGTGGAACCGTGAAGTCGGCGCACGGCGTGTTTCCGGTGCCGGTGCCGGCGGCCGCGCGGCTGCTCGAAGGCCATCCCGTCTATGCGGGCGCGCAGACCGGCGAGCTCGTGACGCCAACCGGCGCGCTGATCATCACCGCCTACGCCGAGAGCTTCGGGCCGGTGCCGCCGATGACGCTGAAGAAGGTCGGCTACGGGGCAGGCACCCGCGACGTGAGGGAGACGCCGAACGTCCTGCGCGTGCTGATCGGCGAGGCGGACGCCTCCGCGCCGTCGCACAGCGTGGTCGTCATCGAGGCCGAGATCGACGACATGAACCCGCAGATCTTCGGCCTGCTGATGGACCGGCTCCTCGCCGAGGGCGCGCTCGACGTGTTCTACACGCCGATCCAGATGAAGAAGAACCGTCCCGGCACGCTCATGACGATCGTGGCACCGCCAGGCGCGCGGGAGCGTCTGACGTCGACGGTGTTCCGCGAGACCACGACCATCGGCGTCCGCTACCGCGAGACGGTGCGCGAGTGCCTGGACCGGGAGACGGTCAGCGTCACGACGCCCTACGGCCCGGTGGCGATGAAGGTTGCGCGGCAGCGTGGAGAAGTGCTGAACGCGTCACCCGAGTTCGACGACTGCGCGCGGCTGGCGGCGGCGAAGGGTGTGCCCGTGAAGGACGTGCAGGCGGCCGCGATCAAGGCGTACCTGGAGCACAGGCAGGACCGTTGAGCCGCTTTTTCCTCACGACCGCGATCGACTACGTCAACAGCCGTCCGCACCTCGGCACCGCGTACGAGAAGATCACGGCCGATGTCATTGCCCGATACAAGCGTCTCTGCGGCATCGAGACGCACTTCGTCATGGGCAACGACGAGCACTCCCAGAACGTCTACAAGCGGGCGATCGAGCGCGGCATGGACCCGCTCGCCTACTGCGACCAGATGGAGCAGGAGTTCCGCGCCGTCTGGAAGCAGCTCGACATCTCGTTCGACGATTTCATCCGGACGACGGAGCCGCGCCACCGGGCGGCGGTGCAGAAGCTGGTCCAGCGGAGCTTCGACAACGGCGATATCTACGACGGCCATTACGAGGGCTGGTACTGCGTCTCCTGCGAGGCGTTCAAGCAGGAGAAGGACCTCGTGGACGGCAGGTGTCCCCTGCATCCGACGCTGACGCCGGAATGGATTCGTGAGAAGAACTACTTCTTCAAGCTGTCGAAATACCGTGGGCCGCTGCTGGCACACTTTGCGGCGAACCCAGCGTTTCTTCAGCCGGACAACCGCCGCAACGAGATGCTGCGGCTGCTCGAAGGCGGGCTCGAGGACATTTCCGTCAGCCGTGCCGGGCAGCTCTGGGGCATTCCGCTGCCGTTCGCGCCCGACAATGCCGTCTACGTCTGGTTCGACGCGCTCATCAACTACGCGGCGGCGGTCGGCTACGGCACCGACGAGGCGCTCTTTGCGCGCTGGTGGCCGGCCGATCTGCACATCGTCGGCAAGGACATCACGCGGTTCCATACGGTGATCTGGCCCGCGATGCTGATGAGCGCGGGGCTGGAGCTGCCGACGCAGGTCTTCGGGCATGGGTGGGTCAATTTCGGCGGCCAGCGGATGAGCAAGTCGCTCGGGACCAGCCTCGATCCTTCCGACGTCGCGCAGCGATTCGGGCCCGATCCGTTGCGCCTGTACCTCGTGAAGGAAATCTCCTACGGTGGCGACGGAGATTTCACGTGGGAGCGGTACGCCGAACGGTACAACGTGGACCTGGCGAACAATCTCGGCAATCTCGTCAGCCGGCTGGCGGCGATGGCGGAGAAGTATCGCGGGAGCCGCCTGCAGCCCACCGGCCCGAGCGGGCGGCTGGCGCAGGTCGCTGAGGCGTCGTTCGCGCGCTACCGCGCCGCGATGGACGCCTTGGCGCTGCACGAAGGCGCCGCGGCAGTGTTTCAGCTCGTGGACGCCACCAACGAGTTCATTGCGGAAACCGCGCCGTGGACGCTGGCGAAGGACCCGGCCAATGCGGGGCGGGTCGAACAGGTGCTGTTCGACGTCGCGGAAGCGATCCGGGTTGCGGCGGTGCTGCTGCTGCCGGTGATGCCGAAGTCGTGCGCCGAGATCCTGCACCGGGTGGGTGAACGCACGCCCGCCAGTGACTTGCGGCTCGAGCGCGACGGGCGGTGGCGAGCCGAAGGACAGCGGGAGATTGCGAAGGGCGCGCCCCTGTGGCCGCGCGCGGAGGAGATCGTGGAGGACGAGAAACCCATTGCTGCCACGCAGGCGGCCGGCGCCGGTACCACGCCTGTGGAAGACAACCGGATTTCGATCGACGAGTTCATGAAGGTCGAGCTGCGCGTGGCCAAGGTGCTGGAAGCCGAGGCCGTGCCGAAGTCGAAGAAGCTCCTGAAGCTGAAGGTCGACACCGGCACCGATCAGCGGACGATCGTTGCCGGCATCGCCGAGGCCTATCAGCCGGAGCAGCTCGTCGGCCGCACTATCGTCATCGTCGCCAACCTGAAACCGGCGAAGCTGATGGGCATCGAGTCGAACGGCATGGTGCTGGCCGGCAGCCCCGAGGGCGGTCTGCCGACGCTCGTCGGGTTCGACGCAGAGATGGCGCCTGGCTCACGCGTCAGGTAACGGGCGACGCATGCGTCGCCCCTACACGCGATGGTAGACAGCCATTGCCATCTTGCCGGGCCTGAGTTCGTCGACGACCTCGACGCCGTCATCGAGCGCGCACGGGCGGCGGGCCTGGTCCACGCGTTCATCATCCTGGCCTCGGACGACGAACCGGAACTGCAGCAGGGCAGGACGGTTGCCGCGCAGTGGCCGGACGTCCGGTTTTCGATCGGTGTCCATCCCCACGCGGCGGGCACGTTCTCGGACGACCCCGCCGGCGCCGCGCGCAAGGCCGACACCGACATCAGCGCGCAGCCGCTGGCACGGGCGGTGGGTGAGATCGGCCTCGACTACCACTACGATTTCTCCCCGCGCGACGTGCAGCAGGCGGTCTTCCGCGAACAGATCCGCCTCGCGCGGCGGCGGCGCCTGCCCATCGTCATCCATACGCGCGAAGCCGAGGACGACACGTTCCGCATCCTCGAGGAGGAGTCAGCGGGGGATGTCGGGGGCGTCTTCCACTGCTTCACGGGCGACCGCGCCATGGCGAAGCGGGCGCTCGATGCCGGCTTTCACGTCTCCCTGGCGGGCATCGTCACGTTCCCGAAGGCGCTCGAGCTGCAGGAGGTGGCGAAGATCGTCCCGATCGAGCGGCTGCTCGTCGAGACCGACAGCCCGTTCCTGGCGCCGGTGCCGTACCGCGGGTCTCGCAACGAGCCGGCCCACGTCGTCCGCGTCGCGGAGGCGATCGCCACGCTGCGCGGGACGACACCGGAGGCGATCGCCGGAGCGGCGGTGGACAACTTCCGGCGCCTCTTCAACCCGTAACTGCTACTCCAGACACGGATTAGCACGCGCGTTGCGTTGACACTCCGCGCGCGGATGTGGTCTGATGGCTACGCGTGAATCCCGCCGCGCAGAAACCTTCCGCGTCCGTCCTCGCGCAATTATTCGAGCCCGTCCGCGACGATCTTCGCGAGGTGGAGCGCGAGTTCGCGCGCCACGTGCAGTCGCAGATCGCGGTGATCCCCGCGATCGGCAACTACGTGAAGGACAGCGGCGGCAAGCGGATCCGTCCCGCGGTGCTGCTGATGGCGGCGCGCATGGCCGGCTACACGGGCGAGCGCGCGGTGCTCTACGCGTCGGTCATCGAGTTCATCCACACGGCGACGCTCGTCCACGACGACATCATCGACGAAGCCGAGCTTCGCCGCGGCCGCGAGGCCGCCCACACGCGGTGGGGGAACCACCTCACCGTGCTCTTCGGCGACTTCCTGTATCTCAAGTCGATGTCGCTGGCGCTCACGCAGGACAGCCTGGAGATCATCCGGCTGCTCTGCGACGTCACGCTGCGGATCGTCGAGGGCGAGATCTACCAGCTCACGAAGACCGGCGTCGTCGATCTCTCGGAAGAGGAGCACTTCGACATCGTCCGTCGCAAGACGGCGTACTTGTTTGCCGGCTGCGCGAAAATCGGCGGCATGCTGGGCCCGACGACGCGCGAGCAGCAGGAGGCGCTGTGGGAGTACGGCTTCAACATCGGGATGGCGTTCCAGATCGTCGATGACCTGCTCGACTTCACCGGCGAGGAAGTGGCGCTCGGGAAGCCCGTGGGCGGCGACCTGCGCGAAGGCAAGATGACGCTGCCCGTGATTCACCTGCTCTCGCGCGGCGACGGCGTGGCCGAGACGCTCGTCCGCAAGGTGATGCGCGACCGCGACATCACCATCGACGAGTGGCGGGAGATCCGGTCGATGCTGTCGAAGTCGCGGTCGATCGACTACGCCTACAGCACCGCCGTCGAGTTCGTCGAGGGCGCGAAGAAGGCGCTGCACGCGTTCCCGCCCGACCCCGCGCGCGACGCCCTGATGTTCCTGCCCGATTACGTGCTCTCGCGTGATCGGTGAATTTGTGATTTCTGATTTGTGATTTGTGATGTGAAATCACAATTCACAATTCGCAAATCGCAAATGCCATGACCGCCGCGGAACGCATCGAAGAGCTCCGCCGCCAGATCCGCTACCACGAAGAGCGCTATTACGTCCTGAGCGATCCGGAGATCGCCGACGCCGAGTTCGACGCGCTCATGAAGGAGCTCGAGCGGCTCGAGTCCGAGAACCCGGATCTCGTCACCGACGACTCACCGACGCGGCGCGTGGGCGGACGCGTGGCCGCCGGCTTCGACACGGTCGAGCATGCGCAGCCGATGCTCAGCCTGGATAACGCCTACTCCGACGACGAGCTGCGCGCCTTCGACGAACGGGTGCGCAAGGGGCTGAGCGCGGAGGGGCAGCCCGTCGAGACGGTCGCCTATGTCGCGGAGCTGAAGATCGACGGCGTGAGCATGGCGCTCACCTATGACCACGGCGCGCTCGTGCGCGCCGCCACGCGCGGAGACGGCGTGCGCGGCGAGGACGTCACGTTCAACGTCCGCACCATCCGCGCCGTCCCGCTGCGCCTGAAGGAATCGGTTCCGGGACGGCTCGAGGTCCGCGGCGAGGTCTACTTTCCGCGGAAGGCGTTCGAACGGATCAACAAGGAGCGGGAAGAGACGGGAGAGCCGCTCTTCGCAAACCCGCGGAACGCGGCTGCCGGGACGCTGCGGAATCTGGATCCCGCGCTGGTCGCGAAGCGGGGGCTCAGCGCGTTCTTCTATCAGTTGCTGCCAGGTGTGGGGGCCGACCTTCAGGTCGGCCCGGCCGCGCACGGTGAGACGCTCGAGCGTCTGCGCGCGTGGGGATTGCCCGTCGAACGCCACTGGCGGCGCTGCGTCGGCATCGAGGAGCTGCTCGCCTTCTGCGGCGAGTGGGATCAGAAGCGCCGCAGCCTGGAGTTCGACACCGACGGCGTCGTCGTCAAGGTGGACGACCTGCGGCAGCGCGCCCTCCTGGGCACGACCAGCAAGTTCCCGCGCTGGGCAACCGCCTTCAAGTTTCCAGCGGAGCAGAAGACGACGCTGCTGAAGCGGATCGCGGTGAACGTCGGCCGCACCGGCGCGGTGACGCCGTTTGCCGAGCTCGAACCGGTGACGCTGGCCGGGACGACGGTGTCGATGGCGACGCTGCACAACGCGGACGACATCGCGCGCAAGGACGTCCGTGAAGGCGACTGGGTGCTCGTGGAGAAGGCGGGCGACGTCATCCCGCGCGTCATCGGCCCGGTACTGAGCAGGCGCTCGCCGGATGCCGTGCCCTGGCAGATGCCGGCAACCTGTCCGCAGTGCGGATCGGCGCTGCACAGGCCGGAAGGCGAAGTCGTCTGGCGGTGCGAGAACACGTCATGCCCCGCCAAGCTGCAGCGCGGGCTCGAGCACTTCGCGTCCCGGTCGGCGATGAACATCGAGGGCCTCGGCGAATCGCTCATCGCGCAGCTGCTCGACGCGGGGCTCGTGAAGGACTACGCGGACGTCTACGGCCTGACGACGGAGAAGCTTGCGGGGCTGACGAGCACGTCGGTGCGGACCGACGGCAGGGAAATCCAGCGCCGGTTCGGCGACAAGAACGCGGCGAAAGTCGTCGCCGAGATCGAGCGCAGCCGATCGAACGAGCTGTGGCGGGTGATCTTCGGCCTCGGCATCCGCCACATTGGCGAGCGCGCGGCGCAGGTGCTGGCGCGCGCGTTCGGATCCATGGACGTCCTGATGGCGGCGACGGTGGAGCAGTTGCAGTCCACGCACGAGATTGGTCCGGTGCTGGCGGAGTCGCTCCGCAGCTGGCTGGACGAGCCGCGCAACCGTGCGCTGGTGGAGCGGCTCCGGGCGGCGGGCGTGCGCATGGAGGTGCCCGAGGCCGAGCGCGCGGCCGCGGCGCTGCCGGGACCGCTGGCCGGAAAGACGTACGTCCTCACGGGGACGCTCACCTCGATGAGCCGCGAGCAGGCGACGGCCGCCCTCGAGCGGTTGGGCGCCAAGGTCTCGGGCTCCGTCAGCAAGAAGACGACAGCCGTCGTCGTCGGCGCCGAGGCGGGCAGCAAGGCGGAGAAGGCGCGCGAACTCGGCGTGCCTACGCTCGACGAGACGGCGCTGCTCGCACTCCTGAATCCTGAATCCTGATTCCTGATTCCTGATTCCTGAAGCCTGATTCCTTATAATTGAGGGAATGACCAGACGGTTCGTGGCCGTCACGGTGGCTCTCACCGCCACCGTCGCGTTTCTGGTCGGGCTCGTGGTGGCGGGCTCGATGACGCCGGCGCCGGCGATCTCGGCGCCAGAGGTGCGTCCCACGCCAACAAGGGCCGCATCGGCGCCCACGCTGTCCCCGTCGGCGGTGTCGTTCGCGGATATCGCCGAGCGCCTGAACCCCGCCGTCGTGAACATCGACGCCACGTCGCGCGGCGAGGGCCGGCCCCGCCGCCGGTTCAATGCCCCTCAGCCCGAGAGCGACCCATTCGAGCGCCAGCAGACGCCACCCGACCGCGATGGCCCGCGCCGCGGCGCCGGCACCGGGTTCATCATCGACGCCGAGGGCTACATCCTCACCAATCACCACGTCATCGACGGCGCCGAGCGGATCATGGTCCGGCTGACGGACGGCCGGAACCTGCGCGCCGAGCGCATCGGGTCCGACCCCGACACCGACATCGCGCTCATCAAGGTCGAGTCGTCTCGCGCCCTGCCCTATGCGCCGCTGGGCGACTCCGACACGCTGCGCGTGGGCGAGTGGGTGATCGCGATCGGCAATCCGCTGGCGTACGAGCACACCGTCACGGTGGGCGTCGTCAGCTTCATCGGACGCAAGCTCTTCGACACCTCGCTCGACCGTTACATCCAGACCGACGCGGCGATCAATTTCGGCAACAGCGGCGGACCGCTGATCAACGCCGGCGGGGAAGTGATCGGCATCAACGCGGCCATCAGCTCGCGCGCGGCGAACATCGGCTTTGCCGTCCCGATCAATCAGGCCAGCGCCATCCTGCCGCAGCTCCGTGAGCGCGGGCGGGTCTCGCGCGGCTACATCGGCGTGATGCTGCGGGACGTCGATCCCGATTTGCAGAAGTCGCTCGGGCTCAGGTCGTCCGACGGCGCGCTCGTGCAGGACATCACCCCCGGCTCTCCGGGCGCCCGGGCCGGCATCCGCACCTACGACCTGATCGTCGCCGTGGACGGGAAGCCGATCGACAGCAACGACGCGCTGATCGGGCTCATCGCGGCCCGCCAGCCCGGGTCCACCGCCACCCTGCAGATCCTGCGCGACGGCCGGGCGATGAACGTGCCCGTGAAGCTCGCCGAGCGGCCGCTGCGCGACCGCCGTCCGGTCAGCAACGCGCCGCCGCCGCTGCCCTCGAGCCAGCGCGGCCTGATGCTCGGCCTGTCGGTGCGCGACATCGACGAGGAGTCCGCCGCGCGCTTCCGGCTGCCCGACGGCACCCGCGGCGTCATCATCTCGCGCGTCGAGCCGATGAGCCCCGCCTTCGACGCCGCCGTCGAGCGCGGCCACGTGCTGCTCGAGATCAACCGGCAGCCCGTGCGCAGCATCGAGGACTTCCGCCGCCTCACGGCGGGCGCGCGCGCCGGCGACGTCTTCACGCTCTACGTCTACCGCCCCGAGCTCGATCAGCGGACCCTGCAGACGCTCAAACTTGAGTAAGCCTCGCATCCTCGTCATTGACGATGAGGCCGCCATCCGCGATTCGCTGCGGATGATCCTCGAGTACGAGCACTACGAGTTCGTCGGCGCCGCGTCGGGCCCCGACGGCCTGGCCGCCATCAGGCGCGACGCCCCTGACCTGGTCGTGCTCGACATCAAGATGCCCGGCATGAACGGCCTCGAGACGCTGGCCGAGATCCGCAAGCTCGACGAGGCGCTGCCCGTGGCCATGATCTCCGGCCACGGCACGATCACCGACGCCATGCAGGCGACGCGGCTGGGCGCGTTCGACTTCATCGAGAAGCCGTTCACGAGCGAGCGCGTGCTCGTCACCGTGGCCAAGGGGCTCGAGGTCCGCGAGCTGCGTCAGGAGAACCGCGAGCTGAAGCTCGCGATGGAGTCGAAGTACGAGATCGTCGGGCAGAGCCCGGCGCTCCGGCAGGTGCTCGAGGCCGTCAAGCGCGCGTCGCCGACCAACGCCACCGTCATGCTGCTCGGCGAGAGCGGGGTGGGGAAGGAGCTGGTGGCGCGGACCATTCACCGCAACAGCCCGCGCGCGGGGCAGCGCTTCATCCAGGTGAACTGCGCCGCGATCCCGGAGGAGCTGATCGAGTCGGAGCTGTTCGGCCACGAGAAGGGCTCTTTCACAGGAGCCACGGAGAAGCAGATCGGAAAATTCGAGCAGGCGGACCGCGGCACCATCTTCCTCGACGAAGTGGGCGACATGAGCCCGAAGACGCAGGCCAAGGTGCTGCGCGTCCTGCAGGAGCAGGAAGTGGAGCGTCTGGGGTCGGCGCGGACGATCAAGGTGGACGTGCGCGTGATTGCGGCGACGAACAAGGACCTCGAGGAGGCGCAGCAGCGCGGCGAGTTCCGCGAGGACCTGTTCTTCCGCCTCAACGTCATCCCCATCGTGGTGCCGCCGCTGCGCGAGCGCCGCGACGACATTCCGCTGCTCGTCCAGCACTTCGCCAGGCGCACGGCCGACGAGCACAACCTCAAGCCGAAGCGGTTCGACCCGCGGGCGCTGGAGGGGATGCAGCGGTACCGCTGGCGCGGCAACATCCGCGAGCTGCGCAACACCGTCGAGCGGCTGATGATCATGACGGCCGGCGACGTCGTCCGCGTCGAGGATCTGCCGCCGGACCTCCGCGGTGATGGCGCCTCGCGGGGCGCCGAACCACCAGGCGCCGGAGCACCCCTGGCAGCTCAGGCCCCCTCGAGTACTCCGGGCGCAGGCACCCTGCGCGAGTTCAAGGACGCGGCCGAGCGGGCCTATCTCGTCCAGAAGCTGCGCGAGAACGGCTGGAACATCTCGAAGACGGCCGACGTGATCGATACCCCCCGCAGCAACTTGTACAAGAAGCTGGAACAGTACGGCATCAAGCAGGAAATCGACGGCTGAGCTGCGATAATAAGTGAGTCGCAGCCAGACAGACGACCGCCGGCTTTCGTACGGGCCTCACGGCCAACGGCGGAGGTGGGAGGAAAGTCCGAACTCCGAAGGGCAGTGCGCCGGGTAACGCCCGGGCAGGTAACTGACGGACAGTGGCACAGAAAACATACCGCCCGCCGTCGCGCCTCACGGCGCTATGGCGAGGTAAGGGTGAAAAGGTGCGGTAAGAGCGCACCGCGTTCGTGGCAACACGGACGGCAGGCAAAACCCCGCACGGAGCAAGACCAAATAGGGTGGCGTGATGAGGACTGCCCGTCCCAGGCCACCGGGTAGGTCGCTGGACCCTGTGAGCGATTGCAGGGCTAGAGGAATGGTCGTTACGCCGAAGCCGCGTAAGCGGCGAAGGCGAACAGAATTCGGCTTACGGATGGCTGCGACACTTCATCCGTTTCGGATCGCTTTTTGCTGAGGTCAGCGCCTGTATGGCCCAGTACCTGGTAACCGGCGGCGCCGGCTTCATCGGATCCCATCTCACGGACGAGCTCGTCCGTCGCGGCGAACAGGTCCGCGTCGTCGACAACCTGTCCACCGGCAAGCGCCAGAACCTGGCGCAGCATCCCAATCTGGATTTCATCGAAGGCGATCTGGCGGACCTGCAGGTCGCCAGACGCGCCGTGACTGGCGTGGACTACGTGCTGCACCAGGCGGCGATCCCGTCGGTGCCGCGGTCCGTGCTCGATCCGATAGCGTCGAATCGAGCGAACGTGGAGGCCTCGCTGAACGTCCTCGTGGCCGCGCGCGATGCGGGTGTGAAGCGCGTGGTCTATGCAGGCTCCTCGTCGGCCTACGGCAACACGCCGACGCTGCCCAAGGCCGAGAGCATGGCGCCGGCGCCCCTGTCGCCGTATGCGCTGCAGAAGCTGGTGGCGGAACAGTACTGCCAGCTGTTCACGCGGCTCTACGGGCTCGAGACCGTCACCATCCGCTACTTCAACGTCTTCGGCCCGCGGCAGGATCCCTCGTCGCCGTACTCGGGCGTCATCTCGCTCTTCATCAGCGCGCTGTGCGACGGCCGGGCGCCGACGATCTTCGGCGACGGCGAGCAGACGCGCGACTTCACCTACGTCGCCAACGTCGTGGACGGCGTGCTGCGCGCCTGCCACGTGAAGGATGCCAGCGGCGAGGTGATCAACGTCGCCACCGGCGGCCGCATCTCGCTCAAGGAGCTGTTCGAGAACGTGCGGCAGCTCGTGGGCGCGAACGTGGACCCGCTCTACGCCGAGGTGCGCGCCGGCGACGTCAAGGACTCGCAGGCCGACATCTCCAAGGCGCGCCGCCTGCTTGGCTACGAGCCGACCGTCCGGTTCGAGGACGGCCTGCAGAAGACCGTGGATTGGTACCGCGCCTCGCAGCTCACCGTCGCCTGATCCCGTGTTTCTGGCAACTGCCGTTGTCGATCGCGCGTGCGGTCGGCAACGGGCCTGAACCGCTTCCCGCACAACCTTCACCCGTATCAACACTGAGCCACCTGTCCAGCACGAAGAGATCGATCGCGTCCGAGCTTCGTATCGTGCGCACGATACACCTCGCCCATCCCTCCTGCGCCGAGGGCGGAGAGGACTTCGCAGGGGCCGAGCCGCGCGCCGGGGGTCAGTGCCATAATGGTGTCGTGACGAGGCGCGCGCAGGATGACCGGCAGTGGGCGGCCGGATGGGCCGCGGCCGGCACCGCGCTCGACGACGTCCGCGCTCGCGACCTGCGCCTGCTGTCCGAGGACGAGGCGCTGCGGACGATTGAGGATTTGCTGTCCACCGTCACGCCCGCTGAGTTACCGGCGGCCCGCCGCACCTGGTCGGGCCTGGTCGATCTGCAACGGCTGCTCCACAGACCGTCACGCCGGTGAACCCGCTGTTCACGGCCGCCCTGGAGATTCAGGCGTTCTGTGACGACCGCGACTGGGGCTTCTGCGTCATCGGCGGTCTCGCCGTCGAACGCTGGGGCGAACCGCGCTTCACCCGCGATGTGGACTGCACGGTGCTGGCCGGGCTCGGCGATGAAGCGCCCTACATCGACGGGTTGCTGGCGCACTTTGCCGCGCGTATCGCCGAGGCACGGGCGTTTGCGCTCACCAACCGCGTGCTGCTGCTGGCGAGTTCGGCCGGCATCCCGATCGACGTCGCGCTGAGTGGCGTGGCGTTCGAGGCGCGAATGATCGGCCGCGCCACGCCTTATCGCCTGTCCGATGCCGCGACCCTCAGCACCTGTTCCGCCGAGGATCTCGTCGTGCTCAAGGCGTTCGCCGGACGCGATCGCGATTGGGCGGATATTGCCGGCGTCCTGCAACGCCAGGCCGGGAAACTCGACGAGGGGGCTGATCGCGCCATCCTGGTAACTGCCGTTGTCGATCGCGCGTGCGGTCGGCAACGGGCCTGAACCGCTTCCCGCACAACCTTCGCTCCGTCAGCGCCTTGCGGCGACAGCCGCCGTGTCGATCTCCTGGCGACGTCATTGCCACCTGTCTCTGCGTCCGGTCCGGTTGAAAACGCGACGGTTACCCGACCTCGAGTTCATCGACCTGCCGGGACCTTCAGAGTCGATGTGGATCCATGCAGACAGGAGGACACGATGACGCGTATGACGATCGCGGTGTTGATGGTGCTCGCGCTGGCCATTGGCGTGGCGGCGCAGACTTCGGACGCGCCGGTGAACCTGAACACGGCGACGGCCGTGCAGCTCGAGACGCTGCCGGGCGTGGGGCCGGCCACGGCGCAGCGGATCCTGGAGTACCGGCAGAAGAGCGGAGGCTTCAAGAAGGTCGAGGAGCTCATGAACATCCGCGGGATCGGCGAGGCGAGCTTCCTGAAGCTGAAGTCGCTCGTCACGATCACGCCGCCGCGGACCGACCGGGCGTCGGCCGACACCAAGTAGCGGGGTACTCGCTCGTCGAGCTGCTCTTCGTCGGCGGGATGGTGGCCGTCATGACGGCGGCCGCCGTCCCGCAGTCGGTCGCCGCGCTCGAACGGTCGCGCACGAAGGCCGCAGCCAGGCACCTGGCCGCGCGGATCGCGCTCGCGCGCATGGAAGCCGTCAAGCGCGGCGTGTACGTGGCGCTCCGGTTCGAGGGCGCTGGAACGGCGATGTCGCTCTCCACGATTGTCGACGGCAACGGGAACGGCGTGCGCACGAGGGACATTCAGCGCGGGATCGACCGCCGGATCGACAGCCGGATTCGTCTCTTCGAGCAGTTCCCGGGCGTCAGGTACGAGTCGGTGAGGATTGGGTCCAGCTCGCTCCTGTCCGTCTCGCCGCTCGGGACAGCGACACCGGGCACCCTTTACATCCGCGGGCGCGACGGTACCCGGATGGGCGTCCGCGTTCTCGGGGCGACGGGCCGGACGCGTCTGCTGCAGTACGACGCGCGGTTGCGGACATGGCTGCCGGTCTGAGCCGATGGAGCGCCGCCGCGCCCTCCGGCGGGAACCCGCCGGCGACGAACCGCTGTCGCGCGCCAGGCTGCGCACGGGGCGAGACGTCCAGGTCGTGAACGTGTCGAACACCGGACTCCTCGTTGAAGGCGCCGCACGCCTGTTGCCCGGGACGCAC
This sequence comes from Acidimicrobiia bacterium, assembly GCA_016871375.1. GTDB lineage: Bacteria > Acidobacteriota > Vicinamibacteria > Vicinamibacterales > UBA2999 > VFYY01. The sequence continues at coordinate 5,155 of VFYY01000041.1, read as the reverse complement.
GTGGACGTGCACGTGGTCACCCGCGACGGCCGGGTGCTGGTGCGCAGCCGGGTCACCAGGGCGTACGTGTGGACGCTGACGGGTGACGCCATCTGTTACCGGGGCGCGCTGGCATTCGATCGGACGGTGGACACGGCCGCCATCGGGTATCCGGTTCCCGACCCGATCGTCGCGTCCGTGGTGTCGCTGGGCACGACTTACCCGCAGGCAGCCGTCGAACGCATCGCGCAGTTCGAGGATCGCCTCAGTGCCTGAGAGATCCCGCGTTCACCGGATGCTGGCATCCAACTTGGTTGCGCGCGACGCCGTGAACGAGCTGAAGGAGGTCGTCCTGGCGCTCGGTTCCGGTCTGGGCCAGCCGACCGGGGTGGACGGCGGGCTCCCGGGGATCTTCGAGCAGCACGTGCAGCGGCTGTTGTCGATGCGCAGCGTCCGCCTGCGCGAAATTCCCGCGCGCTACAACGCACGGCTCGTGACCCCAACCCGCACGTCCGAGTCGATCGTCATTGGCGTGCCGACCGCCGAGGCGCGCGGACAGGCGATCCTGGAGGCGTCGTTCGAGCCGGGACGGAAGCTCGATGATCGCGACTACGAGTTGCTCACGACCGCCGCTTACCTTGGCGGGCTGGTCCTCGAAGCCGCGCGCACGCGAGGACGGCTGGACCGATCGGTGGACGGCGCGGCGCCGCTGATCGGCTCCACTCCGGTGATACATGCACTGCGCCAGCGCATCGAACGCGTCGCGCTCACGGACTTCACGGCGCTGATCGAAGGCGAGAGCGGCACGGGCAAGGAACTCGTGGCCCGCCAGATCCACGAGTTGAGCCGCCGCCGGCGCGGGCCGTTCGTCGCCATCAACTGCGCCGCGGTCGTCGAATCGCTGCTGGAGGCTGAGCTGTTCGGCATCGAGGAGCGCACGGCCACCGGCGTGCGCGGCCGGCGCGGCAAGTTCGAGCATGCCGACGGCGGCACCCTGTTCCTCGACGAGGTGTCGGACCTGGCCATGTCGGCGCAGGCCAAGCTGCTGCGCGCCATTCAGGACCTGACGGTGGAGCGAGTCGGCGGCTACGGCACGCGGCGGGTGAATACCCGCATCGTCGCGGCGACCAACCGGCCGCTCGGCGACCTGGTGGCGCGCGGGCTCTTCAGGCCCGATCTGTTCTACCGCCTCAGCGGCGTCGAGATTCACGTGCCGCCGCTGCGCAGGCGGCGTGAGGACATCCGCGAGCTCGCCCGGTATTTCCTCGCGCGCCATCGGACGACGCGCGACCTGTCGTTGTCGGACGCCGCGCTCGACGCGCTGCTCCTCTACGACTGGCCCGGCAACGTACGCGAGCTGGAACGGCTCATGGAGCGCGCGGTCGCCCTGGCCGAGTCGGATCGCATCGAGCTCCACGACCTGCCGGCGGGTGTCCGCGGCGACTACGCGGAGGTGCTCGCGCCATCCATCGCCTCCGGCGATTCGATGCGGGCGTGGGGCAGCCGGTACGTCATGCTCGTCTTCGAGCGCTGCGGGCGCAACAAGCGCCGCGCCTGCAGGGCGCTGAACATCAGCTACCACACGCTGGACGCCTATCTGCGCCTGGCGCAGCACTCCTTGCCGCCCGCGTCATGCTGATCAGGTTCTTCTGCATCGTGCGGCCGTGGCATTCCCTCGTCGTGGGCGGGCTCGGAGCCGCGACCGCGGTCGCGGGACTGCTGTTGGCGGCGGGGCGCATCACCTCCGCCGACGCGCTGGCACCCATCGTCCTCCTGCAGACGCTCGCCGCCTCGTCAGGGTTCGCGGGCCCGGCCCGCCGCGGACACTACGACTTCCTCATCGCATCGGGCCAGAAACGGCTCGCGATTGCGTTCGCGCACTGGGCGGTGTCGGCGTCGCCCGGCATGTCCGCGTGGCTCGTGCTCGCGCTCATCGACGTGGCTGCCAACGGCGGGTCGGCCCTGCTGTCGCCGCGGGTTGTCACCGGTCTGATGGTGGCGTCGACGCTGCCGTGGGCGGTCACGGTCCCGCTGCCGCGATTGACCGGCGGGCTCGTGTGGATCGTGTTCGACCGGGTCACGGCCGGTGCAGCGGCCGCGATGGTGCCAACCGCAGTTGTCGCAGCGGCAGCGCTCGGTGCGATGACGGCAGCGATTGTGTGGATTCAGCGCGCCGACTTCCCGCTGGAGGCGGCGCAGTGATGCCCGTCCTCGTCGCGCGCGAACTGGCAGCGCGGTATGGACGCCGCGAGGTGTTCCACGGCGTGTCGTTTCAGCTGGCGCCCGGGCGATCGCTCGGCGTTCTCGGCCCCAACGGCGCCGGCAAGACGACGCTGCTCAGGATGGTGGCGGGGTTCCTGACGCCGTTCGAGGGGGACGTGCGCATCGGCGGGCTGGCCCCGCGCGACGCGCTCGGGCGAACGCCGGTGGCCTACTTTGCCGGCGAGACAACGCTCCCAGGGGGAGTGCGGGCGGCGGACTGGGGCAGGCTGGCGACGGGAGAACGGGTGACGGAGGAGGGCCGACGCATTCGGACGCTCTCGCGCGGCACCCGGCAACTCCTCGGGCTTCGCACCGTGCTCGCGCGCCATCCGCTGTCGTTGATACTGCTGGACGAACCGTGGGAGGGGCTCGACCCCGATGCCGCGCGCTGGCTCTCCACCACGCTCGAAGCCAAGCGCGACAAGGGGGCCGCCGTCGTCCTGGCGTCGCACTATTTTCAGGATCTCGCCGGCGTGTGCGACGCCTACCTGTTCCTGGTGGGATCGCCGCCGGCGCTGCTGCAGGCGCACGAGATCTCGCCGGTCGGACCGGTCACCGCGGCGCTCCTGACCGACGTGTACGATCGCCTGCGCGGCGGACCAGCAACGCTGCGCCTGCCGCGCGGCGCGCTTACGGCGTAAGGGCGCTGCGCACGCCCTCGAGATCGTTCGCGCCGATCACGAGCCGGTTCCCGGTCGCCAGGTAGCTGAAGCGGATGTTGATCTTCGACTCGGCGATCCGCTGGAAGACGCGCGCCGCCGCGCCCGGCTCGTCCGCGATGGGCACCAGCACCACCTGCTGCTCGGTGACGACGCGGAACCCCGCGTTGTCGAGCACACGCCGCGCCGCCGCCAGATCCGTCGTCAGCACGTGCACGACGCCGTCCATCTCCGCGTAGCCGTCGATGTTGATGCCCGCGCCGCCCACTGCGCCGATCGCCTTGGCCAGCATGCCTGGCCGATCTTCCGGGAGCGTAACTGCCAGATCAGTTGCCAGATGTGCCATGAGCGCGGATGCTATCATTGAACGGTTCCCCGCGTGTCCGCCTCTACCATCACCGACCTTCGAAAGACTCCACTCAACGCAGCCCATCGCGCCCTGAACGGCCGGATGATTCCGTTCGCCGGCTGGGACATGCCGGTCGAGTACTCCGGGATCACCGCCGAGCATCTTGCGGTGCGCGCGCGCGCCGGCCTCTTCGACGTCAGCCACATGGGCGAGATCGAGATCGCCGGCAAGAACGCGCTGGCGGCGGTGCAGCGGGTGTGCTGCAACGATGCGTCTCGGCTCGCCGTCGGCCAGGCGCAGTACTCGGGGCTGCTGACGCCAGGCGGAACGTTTCTCGACGATCTGATCGTCTACCGGATGGGCCCGAGCCACTTCCTGCTGGTGGTGAACGCGAGCAACGCCGCCCGCGACTACGCGTGGATCAGCGAGCAGATCACGAGCGTCGGCGATGCGGCGGTCATCGACTCGAGCAGCCGCTACGCGCTCATCGCGCTGCAGGGGCCGGCGTCCCGAGGCGTCCTGCAGCCGCTCACGGGCGTGGAGCTCGAGGACCTCGCGCCGTTCTCCTTCGGCCACGGCGAGGTGGCGAACGCGCGCTGCACGATTGCGCGCACGGGCTACACCGGGGAGGACGGGTTCGAGATCTTCGTGCCGCCCAACATGGCGGAGCGCGTGTGGAACGCGCTGCTCGAAGCCGGGCGGCCGGCGGACCTGGTGCCGGTCGGGCTCGGCGCGCGCGACACCCTGCGCCTCGAGGCCTCGATGCGCCTGTACGGCAACGACATCGACGAGACGACGACGCCGCTCGAGGCGGGCCTCGGGTGGATGGTCGGCTGGTCCAACGAGACGTTCATCGGACGCGAGCGCCTGCTCGAGCTGAAGGAGAAGGGCGTCGCGCGCAGGCTCGTCGGCTTCGAGATGATCGATCGGGGGATCGCGCGACACGGGTACCCGGTGACCCACGCCGGCAAGCCCGTAGGAGTGGTGACGAGCGGCACCCATACGCCGTTCCTGAAGAAGGCGATCGGGATGGCGTACGTGCCGGTCGAGCGGTCCGCCGTCGGCGCGGAAATCGAGATCGATGTACGCGGGAAGCCGTCGAAGGCCCGCGTCGTGAAGATGCCGTTCTACAAGCGTTCGTAGGGGCCGGCTTCAGCCGGCCCGGGAGTGGACATGGCCTATCCGGACGATCGCAAGTACACGAAGGACCACGAATGGATCCGCCTGTCCGGCGACACCGCCGAGATCGGGATTACCGACTACGCGCAGCAGCAGCTGGGCGACGTCGTGTACGTCGATCTGCCGGAGACGGGCGCGTCCGTCACCGCCGGCCAGGCGTTCGGCTCCATTGAATCGGTGAAGGCCGTGTCGGAGCTGTTTGCGCCGCTCGGGGGCACTGTCGTGGACGTCAACGCCGACCTCAAGCACCGCCCCGAGGTCGTGAACTCCGACCCGCACGGCACGTGGATGATCAAGGTCCGCATCGCGAACCCTGCCGACGCCGGGTCGCTGCTCGACAGCGCCGCGTACCAGCAGCTCCTGGGGTAAATGGGAGCACTCGACGCCAACGACTGGTTCGTCCGTCGCCACATCGGGCCGTCGCCGGAGGAACGCGACGCGATGCTCACGGCCATTGGGGTTCCCTCGCTCGACGCGCTGATCGACGAAGCCATTCCCGCGTCCATCCGTCTCGACACCCCGCTGACGCCGCCGCCGCCCGAGAGCGAGCACCAGTACCTGCGCCGCCTGATGCGGATCGCCCGGCAGAACAAGATCGGCCGGTCGTACATCGGGCTCGGGTACCACGACACGGTGACGCCGAGCGTCGTCCTGCGGATGGTGATGGAAAACCCCGGGTGGTACACGCCGTACACGCCGTACCAGGCCGAGATCGCGCAGGGACGGC
>VFYY01000040.1 GCA_016871375.1 Acidimicrobiia bacterium | reverse complement strand
ACGCGACAATGTAGGGGCGACGCATGCGTCGACCGTAACGACGCGACAATGTAGGGGCGACGCATGCGTCGACCGTAACGACGCGACAATGTAGGGGCGACGCATGCGTCGACCGTAACGACGCGACAATGTAGGGGCGACGCATGCGTCGACCGTAACGACGCGACGGTGTAGGGGCGACGCGATGCGTCGCCCCTACACCGTCTCAATCAGCGCAGCGATCCCCTGTCCGCCGCCGATGCAGGCCGACGCAATCCCGCGGCGGGCGCCGCGGCGGCGAAGCTCGAGCGTCAGCGTGAGGAGCAGGCGCGTGCCGGTCATGCCGAGCGGATGGCCGAGCGCGATGGCGCCGCCGTTGACGTTGACGCGATCGCGGTCGAGGCCGAGCTCCTTCTCCACTGCCAGGTACTGGCCGGCGAACGCTTCGTTGATCTCGAAGAGATCGATGCCGGTGAGCGACAGCTTGACGCGATCCAGCAGCTTCCGAATCGCCGGCGCCGGACCCATGCCCATCGTGGCCGGCTCGACCCCGACCGCCGCCCAGCCGGCAAGGCGCGCCAGAGGCTTCAGACCACGGCTCTCGACGGCCCGCGCCGATGCCAGCACGAGCGCCGCGCCGCCGTCCACGATCCCGCTCGCGTTGCCGGCGGTCACCGTCCCGTCTTTCGAGAAGGCGGCCGTCAGCTTCGCGAGCCCCTCGAGCGTCGTGTCCGGACGCAGATGATCGTCGCGCTCGACGAGCGTGGTCCCCTTGCGCGTCTTGATCTCGACGGGCACAACTTCGTCCGCAAAGCGGCCCTTTTCCCACGCCTCGCCGGCAAGCTGCTGGCTGCGCAGCGCGTAGCAGTCCTGCGCCTCGCGGGAGATGGCGTAGTTGGCCGCGCAGCGCTCCGCCGTCTGCGCCATGAAGAGGCCGCACATCGGGTCGAGCAGCGCCTCGTAGAGCGAGTCTTCCAGCTTGCCCTGTCCGAGCTCGAGCCCGGTGCGCAGCCCGCGCACGACGTGCGGCGCCTGGCTCATGCTCTCCATGCCGCCGGCAAGCACGATGTCGGCTTCCTCGAGCTGAATGTGCTGCGCGCCGCTCACCGCGGCCTGTATCCCCGAGCCGCACAACCGGTTGACCGTCAGCGCCGGCACCTCGATCGGCAGCCCCGCCTCGAGCGCCACGTGACGCGCGCCGTAGATCGCGTCGGCGCTCGTCTGCATGACGTTGCCGAAGACGACGTGATCCACCCACGCCGGGTCGACGCCGCTCTTCGCCAGCGCCGCACGCGAGGCGGCCGCCCCAAGCTCGAGCGCGGACAGATCCTTCAGCGCGCCCGTGTACTCGGTCATCGGGGTCCGCGCGCCGCCCAGAATGAACACGTCCTTCATAACCGTTTCAGGATAGCGTCCCCCGCCTCCCGGGTGCCGAGGGCCCCGCCCACGTCCCGCGTCACTTCGCCTGCCTGCACGGCGCCTTCGACCGCGCGCTCGATGCGGCGCGCATCGTCGCCGCGGCCGAGCGTCTCCAGCATCAGCGCCGCGGAGAGGATCGCGCCAATCGGGTTGGCGACGTTCTTTCCCGCCAGCGGCGGCGCCGACCCGTGCACCGGCTCGAACATGCCAGGACGCGGGCCTGCCCCGAGCGAAGTCGAGGGGTGGATGTTGCCCGAGGCGGCCATGCCGAGCCCGCCCTGCAGGGCGCCGCCGACGTCCGTGACGATGTCGCCGAACAGGTTGTTGGTGACGATGACCTGGAACTGGCCCGGGTTCTGGACGAGGAACATGGCGAGGGCGTCGATGTAGAGATGCGTCGCCTCGATCCGCGGGTACTCCTGCGTCACCTCCGCGAACACGCGCTGCCAGAGCGCGTGCCCGTGCGTCATCGCGTTGCTCTTGTCGGCCATGCACACCCTGCGCAGGCCGTGCGCGCGCGCGAACTCGAACGCGTGGCGCACGATGCGGTTCACGCCCTTGAACGTGTTCACCTCTTCCTGCACGGCGATCTCGTCCGGGGTGCCGGGCTTGAAGCGGCCGCCGACGCCGACGTAGACGCCTTCGGTGTTCTCGCGGAAGACGGCGAAATCGACGTCGGCGCGCGTCCTGTGCTTCAGCGGACAGAGGCGATCGTCGAGCAGCCGCACGGGGCGGTAGTTGACGTAGAGGTCGAGCTCGACGCGCGTGCCGAGCAGCACGTCGCGCGCGTGGCGGTTGTCGGGCACGCGCGGATCGCCCAGCGCGCCCAGGAGGATGGCGTCGAAGGATCGCAGGAGGTCGTAGCCGTCCGGCGGGAGCGTCTCGCCGGTCTTCAGGTAGTGGTCGGCGCTCCAGGGCAGCGGGTGGAGATCGACGCCCCCGACGCGGGTCAGGACCCTGGTCGCCTGCTCGATGACCTCGGGCCCTATCCCGTCGCCGGGGATGACTGCGATACGGAGCGTCACGGCGGGATCTTAGCCGTGACGCGCGATGCTGTGGGTGGATGGGGCGAGTAAGGCTAGTGGGGCGGGTAAGAGCCCACATGCCCCACCCGCCGCACCTGCCGCACCTGCCTTAGAAGCGCACGCCGAAGGAGATGCGATACGAGCGCGGCGTGGTGTACGCGAACCGGCTGATCGCCCTGCCGAAGTTCGGGCCGTAGTCCCAGTTCACGCCCTGCACCGGCGTGGTGGTGAACGGGTTGAACGCCGCAAAGCGCGCCGGCGTCGTCACCGGGGTCAGCACCGCGGTGTCGATGCGCTGGATGTTCACGCCGCCGGCGTTGCCCGAGCTGCCCGTGCCGAACGCCGTGCCGCCGCACGCGCACAGCTGGAACTGGTCGAACAGGTTGATCACCTGCAGCTGGCCGAAGAGCGCCAGCGTGCGCAGGCCCGGGATGCGGAAGTTGTAGTTGGCCGCGAGGTCGGTCCGCTTCTGCCCTTCCGTGCGGAACGCGTCACGATCCCTGAAGTAGTAGGTCGTGGCCGCACGCGCGACGCATCCTCGTCAAGATCGATGTCACCGCCCAGGGGCTCACTCTGCGATTCATGGTCACGAATCGACGCGGGCGTGCCGCGGATCTCGTCGCGTGGTACGACGACCGCGGGACGTCCGAGAATTGGATCAAAGAACTCAAGCTCGACATCCACGCCGATCGTCTCATCTGTCATCGCTTCCGCGCGCACGCCTTCCGGCTGCAGCTTCCCAGCATCGCGCTGCTGCTGCTCGCGTACTTCCGCCGCGCCGTCCTCAGCGGGACGCGCTTGGCGTCGGCGACGATCGGCACGATCCGGCTCCACCTGCTCACAGTCGCGGGCCGCGTCGTCCGCAGTGTCCGCCGCCTCTGGTTTCATCTCGCATCCCACTGGCCTGGGCATGACCTCTTCACCGCCTGCCACCGTGCCCTGGCGCGCGCGCCAGCGTAACGACCCCGAACACGCCACCATCGCCGTCCCTCTTGCGGTCGTCACCGGAGGTGTCTTCGATCGGCCTGCGTCGAGTCACTGCGCGGCGCTCAACCGGCCTCATCGCGGCCTGACAACAGCACGACGAAGACTCTTCTCATCGAACGGGTCATCACAGCGAGCGATGGCGCTGTGACAGATTCATTCGTGAATAATGGGGCTAGTGCCGGTCGTACGGAACCGCGATATCCCAGACAATCACTGCAGGATCGTGCTGACGCGTGAACGACTCGAGATCGAGACGACCATCGCGAACATCGTGAACGAAACCGGTGACGACGGTGAACCCGGCGTGGTAGCACCTGCCGGAGCAGCTCAATCGTGTCAGGGCTGGTGTTGAGAACCGCAACGACGGGTGGCGTGTGCATCGGTCGATCGTACCCAAGGCCCGGCGAAACGCGTAGATGCGCCAGATAGGCCACTGTCACTTCGGCACTGGCGAAGGCTCGCTCAGTTCAGAGGCACGTGTGTTAGTATCGCGGTCTGCCTTGGGTGCCCACGAGGGCATAACAGGGAAGTCCGGTGCAAATCCGGCGCGGTCCCGCCACTGTGAGTGAAGGCGTATCGCTTCAATGACCACTCGGCCCTTCGGCCGGGGAAGGTGAAGCGATTCGCGAATCGCACGTCACGATTCGCATCCTTCCGAGCCAGGAGACCTACCCAGGGATATCTCACGGTCGACTTTCTGCGGCGAACAGAAAGGGTGCACTGGCTCCCCTCCACGCTCCCCTTCGGTCGCTGACGCGAGTCCGCCGTTTTGCCCGCGGAGGCTGGCTCGATGCGTCGTCCAATCCTGCTTGCCCGTGCGTCCTTTCGTGTCGCACGGTTCCTGATTCTTGGTGTTCTCGTTTCGTTCTGCGCGCACAGCGCTGCGGCGCAGTCTGTTCCGGTGCTCATGGGCGTGGTGGTCGACGACGCTGGTTCCGCCATCGTCGGGGCACGTGTCACCGTAACCAGCAGTCCAGCGGCCGGCGCACAGATCGTGATCACCGATCACGCGGGCGCGTTCACGGTGCGCGGCCTGGAACCGGGCACCTATTCCGTGCTGGTCGAGCGCGATCTCTTCTCACCGGTGACCGAGCTCGCGACCGTACCGGCGGCTGGATCCGCAACCCCGCTTCGCATCGTTCTCACAGCCGGCGGATTCGCGGACACCGTCGTCGTCACCGCCCGGCGATCGGAAACGCGTCTCGCCGACATTCCTCAGAAGGTCGAGGTGGTGGACAGCACCGATATCGAACGGTCAGTGGCGTTGGACATCACCGACGTGCTGAAGAAGAACGCGGGCGTCGATGTCATCCAGTACAGCGGTGTGCTGTCTGGCATCGGCATTCGCGGATTTCGTCCGCAATTCTCCGGCATCAACAAGCGGTCCCTCCTGCTCATCAACGGCCGCGCCTCGGGCGTGACGAATCTGGCGACGCTGCGGCTCGACAACGTCGATCGCATCGAGGTACTGAAGGGGGCCGCCTCGGCCGTCTACGGATCGTCGGCGATGGGCGGTGTGGTCAACGTCATCACGCGGCAATCGCGCGGCCCGATCGCCGGCAACGCGCGCATCGGCGTGGCGAGCTTTGGCGGGTCCGAATTCGGCGGACGCAGCGGCGGCAATCTCTCGTCGCGCGTCGATTTCGATCTGACCGGCAATACGTTCAACCAGCGTGACGACTTTCGCATGGGCAACGGCGGCGTACGGCCGGCCACCAGCTACAAAACGTATGACGGCTCCGCGCGCGTCGGCGTCGACATGAGCGCCCGGTGGCGTTTCGATGTCCGTGCGGACGGGTATCGCGGACGAGACATCATGACGCCAGGCGATCTCGCCAGCGGCATCGACGCGCAGGGCAGCAAGGATCTCGAACGTTCGTCGCAGGACGGCCGGTTGACCGGCCGCGTGGGCGCGCACGCGCTGACGTTCACGGCCTATCACGCACAAGAGGCGGGACACACGACCAACGTCACGTCCACCAATCCGCTCGACCGCCCGTACCTGCCATACCTCTCATTTGAAAGCGAGCTCGGATGGAAGGGGATTCAGGTGCAGGACGCCTGGAACTGGTCTCGTGCGAGCAGCCTCGTCGCCGGATTCGACCTCGAAACCGTGACGAGCGTCAGCCGCTCGTACGCGCGGACGGGCGAGCGCATCGCGCCGTTTTCCGCCGACGGTCGCAAGCGGACGGCCGGCGCCTATGCGGAGCACACGCTGAAATTGGCCAACGGCCGAACCGTCTGGGCGCTTGGAGGGCGGCTGGATCGCATCACCACCGAAACCGTCTCGACCCCGTTCAAGACGAACTTCACGCCCTCTGAAACGGCCTTCACGGTCTTCAGTCCGAGCGTCGGCCTCACACAGCAGATCATCGGCGGGTTGCGCGCGCATGTCGCCGCGGGCCGCGCATTCATTCCGCCCGAGGCGATCATGCTGACCGGATTCACGACGACGACGGTTGCAGGACGAACGCAGATCAGCCAGGGAAACCGAAATCTGAGACCGGAGCGCAGCACGTCCGTCGATGCTGGCGCGGAATGGATCGGCAGGACGACCCGATTCGATCTCACGGTCTTCAGGACCGTGGTCAAGGATCGCTTCATCTCGAACGTCGTCCTCAGCAACCCAGCGCCGCCGGAACCGATCATCCTGTCGGTGGCCAACGGGCTCGATGCCCACATCAGCGGCCTTGACGCCGAGGTGGAGCAGCGGCTCGGCGCGCGTTTCGGCACATTCCTCAACACTACGCACTATTTCACCCGCCGCGAGCGACTGACGAGCGGTGCGCAGCAGGACATCCTGAATGTCGCACGCACGACGGTACGCGCCGGGCTCGATATTGATTGGTCCCGTCTGAGTGCCCGCATCGCCGGACGCTACGTGGCGGGCCGGAAGGACAACAACTTCAACCTTCCCGGCTTTCCTATCGTCGACTACGACAATTTCGCCGTCCTCGACCTGAGCGCCACCTATCGCCTCGTGGGCGCGCATTCGGTGTCGGTGGCTGTCAACAATCTGTTCGACACCTATTACTACGAAAAGATTGGGTTCCCGCTACAGGGCGCGTCGTTCAGGCTGTCGTATCGCGTCGGCTTCTAGCGATGCTTCGTCCCGTGCTTGCGGCCGCCGCGCTGGCGTTCGCGGCCGCCGCCGTCGTCGTAACCGCTGGGTCGCAGGCGGTCGCCGCCAACCGTACGAGCGGGTGCCTCACGAGCTTCGATCCCGCGGCCGACTACTTCCCGGGGAAGGCGGCGATCGAGGACGCGGTTAACTTCCGCGTCGAGTACCGGAAGTCGTACAAGGTCGTGACCGTACGGGAGGCATTCGCCGGCGGACCGGCAGAGCGCTACCTGCTCGTGCAATGTGGCGCTCCGCTGCCGCGCGGCGAGTCCGCGTCTGCGATCGTCACCGTTCCGATCACGTCGTTGTTTGCCGGATCGACCACGCACCTGGCGCCATTGGTCGACCTCGGCAGGGTCGACGTGCTCAGCGGCGTGTCCCGGTTGCGGGACCTGACAGGCGACGAGATCGTGCGGCGCGCGTCCACGGGACACGTGAGCGAGTTCGCGCCTTCGTCGGTCATCGACGCCGAGCTCGTCGTCTCGCGACAACCTTCAGTGCTCATGAGCGGCGGCAGTCCCCTTGCCTCACTGTCAGTCATCCGCGCGGCTGGCATACCAGTCGTCGCCAACACGGAATGGCTGGAGTCGACGGCGCTGGCGAGGGCGGAGTGGCTGAAATACGTTGCGCTGTTCTTGAACGAAGAACGGGAGGCGCAGACGCACTACGCGGCGCTCAAGGCACGGTACCGCGCGCTAAGCGCCCGCGCGCGAGCCGCCTCGCCGAAGCCGCTGGTCATGACTGGCCGAAGCACCAACGGCACGTTTGTGATCGCCGGTGGCCGGTCGTATGTAGCCGCGCTGATCGCTGATGCCGGCGGCCGCTACGTGTGGGCCGAGAACGCGTCTGCGGGCGCGCCGTCCGTCGACCTCGAAGCACAGGTGCGGCGCGCCTCCGCCGCCGACATCTGGATCAATGGCGGCGGCTGGCCCAGCCTCGCGCAGATGCGCCAGGACGAACCGCGCTACCCCGCCTTCAAGGCGTATCGTGACGGCCAGGTGTGGGTGTACGAGCGTCGGCTCACGCCGACGGGCCGCAACGACTACTGGATGCGCAGCACGTCGCGGCCGGACCTGGTGCTCGCCGATCTGATCAAGATCTTTCATCCGTCGCTGCTGCCGGACCACACCTTCGAATGGTACATGCGCGTGCCGCCGCGATGACGCCATCACGCGAGGTCGTCGTGGTGGCCGCGCTGGCGGTCGGTCTGGCGGCGATGTTCGTCCTGTCGTTGATCCTCGGGTCGACATCCGTCCCGATCGGGCACGTCGTCGCGGCGCTCTCCGGGGTGTCGGATGACACTGATCCTCTCGGCGTCGTCGTGCACACCATTCGCCTGCCACGGTCGCTGACGGCGATGCTGGCAGGCGCCTCGCTGGGCATCGCCGGCCTGCAGATGCAGACGCTGTTCAGGAACCCGCTCGCCGACCCCTTTGTGCTGGGGATCTCGTCGGGGGCCAGTCTCGGCGTCGCGCTCGTCGTGCTCGCCAGCGGCGTGGGCGCGCCGGTCGGTTTTGGTGCCGCGCTCGGTCTCGGCGGAGACGCGGCGATCACGGCGGCTGCGATTGTCGGGGCAGCCGGCGTGCTCGGCCTCGTGCTGAGTGCGTCCGCCCGCATCGGCAATCCGGCCACGATCCTGATTCTCGGCCTCATGTGCGGATACGCCGGATCCGCCCTCGTCACGGTGCTCGTGGCCGCGAGCGAACCCGAGCGGTTGCAGCAATGGGCCCAATGGGGCTTCGGATCGTTTTCCGGCGTGACGTGGGAGCGGCTCCGCCTGTTCGCGCCGCTGACCGTCGTCGGACTGCTGATGGCCGCATTGACGACCAAGCAACTGAACGCATTGTTGCTCGGCGAGACGTATGCACGCTCGATGGGCATGCCGGTGCATCCTGTCAGGCTGATCACCATGGGCGGAGCGTCGCTCCTCGCCGCCGTCGTGACGGCATTCTGCGGACCCATCGCCTTCCTGGGTGTCGCCGTCCCGCACGTGTGCCGTGGTCTGCTGGGCACGTCGGACCATCGCGCGCTCGTGCCAGCGGTCGTGTTGATGGGCGGCGTGGCGGCGCTGTCGGCCCAGACCCTCTCGCTGCTGCCCGGAACTACCGGTGTCCTGCCGCTCAACGCGGTGACGGCGCTCCTCGGCGCACCGATCGTGGTGATCGTTCTCTTGCGCACGCGCCGCGGCACGTTATCGGCATGACAGCAGTTCCCCTTCGGATTCGCGATCTTGCCGTAGGCTACCGTTCCCGCCGCGGCCGCTGCGCCGTGCTGAAGCGCATCAATGCGACGGCACGTGCCGGGGAACTCATCTGCGTGCTTGGTCCGAACGGCATCGGCAAGTCGACGCTGCTGCGCACGCTCGTCCGGCTGCAGCCGCCGCTCGCAGGAGCCATTGAGCTCGCCGGGATCGACCTGATGTCGATGACGCAGACGGAACTCGGTAGGCGCGTAGGAGTCGTGCTGACGAACCGCATCGTCGTCGACACGCTGTCCGCGCAGCGGGTGGTCGAACTTGGCCGCTATGCCTATTCAGGCTGGCTCGGACACCTCACCGGAGACGACCGCCGGGCGGTCGATGCGGCCATCGATGCAATTGGCGTCCGGCATCTGGCCGACCGCGACGTGAGCCGGTTGTCCGACGGCGAGCGGCAACGGGTGATGATCGCGCGCGCGCTGGCGCAGGAGCCGCTCGTGTTCGTGCTCGACGAGCCCACGGCATTCCTCGACGTCTCCGGGCGCGTCGAGCTGTGGGCGCTGTTACGGCGTTTGACGAGGGAGCGCGAGTTGGCGGTTATCGTGTCGACGCACGATCTCGAGCTTGCGCTGGGCACCGCACACACGGTGTGGCTCATCATGCCTGACGGTGAGATGGTGCTCGGGACGCCGGAGGAGCTGGTGGCAGGCGGCGCCATCAGCGCCGCCTTTTCCACACCCAACATCTACTTCGATCGGCACGCCCGCGGCTTCCGCGTCGCAGCGGATGAATCGGCGACTGAAAGGACGACGGCCTCATGAGATGCATCAGCACCATGCGCGGCGACGGCGGCGAAACGGGTCTCGCCGGCGGGATTCGCGTCTCCAAAGCCTCGGCGCGGGTCGAGACGTACGGCACGGTGGATGAGCTGAACGCCGTGTTGGGGTTCGCGCGGTCCATTTGTAACGACGCCGATATGGCCGCCTTCACCAAGGGCATCCAGCAGGACCTGTTCAGGATCGGGTCGTCACTCGCGACGCCTCCCGAGAGCCCGAAACCGCAGGTCGCGATCGATCCGGCGCTCGTCGATCGACTGACCGCCGAAGTCCATCGCCTGGAAGCCATCGAGGGGATGCTCGGCGACTGGTCGATTGCCGGCGAACACACGGCAGCCGCCGCCTACGACGTCGCGCGCACCGTCTGCCGCCGCGCGGAACGGGCGCTCGTCCGGTTGCAGGAAGCAGGAACGATCGTGCAGCCAGCAATCCTGCCGTACCTGAATCGTCTGTCCGATCTGTTGTGGCTGTTCGGACGGAAGCTAGAACGCGACGCAGGCGTAGACGGATCGCTGCGGGCGTCAACCGGCAAGCCTGGAAATCGCTTCTCGCGCGCATGGTAACGCGTTCGAGTGACCACGTGGGGTCGGTGCTCGGCCGCTGCGCGCTGCTTCTCCTGGTGTGGGCCGTGGCCCTCGCGGGCGGGCGGCCGTCGTTGGAGGCGCAAGCCGCTCCGGCGCGCATCGTGTCGACGTCCCCGTCCATCACTGAATCGCTGTTCGCGCTCGAGCTGGGTGACCGAGTGGTCGGCGTCTCGAACTTCTGCCGCTTCCCTCCAGTCGTCGCGACGCTTCCCAGAGCCGGCACGTTTCTCAAGCCGGACGCCGAGATCATCGCGCGTCTCAACCCCGACCTCGTATTCGTGCACGCGGGTCCGAACTCGACCGCGGCACAGCTCGCCGCGTTGCGCATCAAGACGGCGGTGATCCAACCCGGATCGCTGGCGTCGGTATTTTCGACCATTCGCGCCATCGGCACGGCGGCAGCTGTTCCGGAACGTGCCACCCGGCTCGTTGCCGACATCCAGACCAGGCTGGGCCGCGTCAAGGCCGCCGTGGCGAGTCGTCCGCCGCGCACCGTGTTGATCATCGTTGGACGTCGCACCGGCACGCTGACCGACATCATCGCGGTCGGACGCGGCTCTTACTTGAGCGACGTGGCGGCATTCGCCGGCGGCGTCAACGTGCTCGACACAACGACCCAGTACCCCCGCATCTCCATGGAGACCATCATCAGCCTCTCGCCGGACGTGCTTATCGACGTGGGCGAGATGGGAGAATCGCCGGCCGATTCCGAACGGAGGCGGCGCATCACCGAGGGCTTGTGGCAGCGTCAACGCCTGGTCAAGGCGGTTCGCGACGGCGCTGTCCATGTAACGACTGACGATGCGTTTGTGGTGCCGGGGCCGCGACTGATCGACGTGGCGGAGCGTATGGCGGCGTGGTTCCACGGCGTGCGGTTTCCATGAGCGAGCCGATCGTCCGTGTGCGGGATATCGGGTGGGTTACAGGCGGGGTGACGGTGCTCGAGCACGTTGGATTTGACGTGGCCCCTGGAGAGCTCGTCGCCATCATGGGCCGCAACGGCGCCGGCAAGAGCACGCTGCTCGACATCATCGGCGGGCTGCGGATGCCCTCCGAGGGGGTGGTCGCGATCGCCGATCGACCGTTAGCGGAATGGAGACCGGCCAATCGCGCACGTGTCGTCGCCCACCTGCCGCAGAATCTGCGCGCGGACCTCACGATGCGCGCCGAGGCACTCGTGCTCATGGGGCGCTATGCGCACGCCGCGCAGTGGTTCGAGTCGGACGACGATCGGGAGGTTGCACATACGGCGATGCGCCGCTGCGATTGTTTGCAGTACCGCGACCGCTCTCTGGGCACGCTGAGTGGCGGCGAGCGGCAGCGGGTGCTGCTCGCCGCCTGCCTCGCCCAGCAGCCGCGTGTCCTGCTGCTCGACGAACCCACGACGTTTCTTGATGTCGATCAGCAACTCCACTGCTTCACGTTGCTGCGGGACGAGGCCGGCGGCGGAACCGCATGCTTGGCGGTCACGCACGATATCAATCTCGCGCTCACGTTTTGTACCCGCCTCATCGTGCTGGCCGAGCACTCGATCGCCTATGACATGCTCGTTGGCGCGGCCCTCGCCGATCCGTCGTGGCTGCGCGTGTTTTCCGATCGACTCCATGTGGATCGAGGCGCGGGCACAGCTGCCTGGGTGCGGTATCAATGACGGCACATCGCCCGGGATCGTTCGCCATCTGGTTGTGCGGGTGCACGGCGCTGTTCATCACCGCTGCCGTCGTCCTGCCGTTTATCGGGCCGTCTCGCATCGATGTCGGTCATGTGTGGAACCGGCAGAACCCGGATTGGTCGATTCTCACGCAGCTCCGCACGTCACGAACGCTGCTCGGGTTGTTTGCTGGCGGCGCCCTGGCGTTGGCCGGCAGCTTGTTTCAGTCGATGCTGCGTGACGCGCTCGCGACGCCGTATACGCTCGGGGTGTCGACGGGCGCCTCGCTGGGAGCCGTGCTGGCGATCGCGGGGAATTGGCACATGACCATGGGCGTGACAGGTGTGTGGGCGGGCGCGCTCACCGGCGCAGCGCTGGTTCTGCTGCTCGTGATGGGGGCGGCCCGCAGAGATCGGCAGCTGTCTGTCTCGGGCCTGCTGCTGGCTGGCATCGCCATCAACAGCATCTGCGGCGCCCTCATCCTGCTCGTGCACGGCCTCACGGGCGTGTCCCAGTCATTTGCCATTTCGCGATGGTTGATTGGCAGCCTCGACGCCATCGAATTCCGGACGCTGGCGGTCTACGTGACGGTGATCTCGATGATCAGCCTCGTCACCATTCGCCAGGCTCGACAGTGGAATCTCCTGGCCGTCGGCGAAGCGTGGGCCGCCACCCGAGGGGCGCGCGTGACGCGGGCGCTCGTGGGGGGATACCTGGCCGGCTCGGTCCTGGCCGCCACGACCGTCGCCCTCACCGGCCCGATCGGGTTCGTCGGATTGGTCGTGCCACATCTCCTCCGTGCACGGATGGGCGGCGACGATCGCCTGGTCATGCCGTGCGCCTTTCTCGTGGGCGGCGCGCTGCTGGCCTCGTGCGATGCACTCGGTCGCGTGGTGCTGGCGCCCGCGGAGGTACCCGCGGGCGCGATCACGGCATTCATCGGGGGGCCACATCTCATCTGGGCCATCCGCAAAGGCACGACGCGATGAAGGCGCCCGCGAGTCGGTCATCATGAGCGCGCGGCCCCTGTTCATCGGCGGCACGTCCTCGAACGCCGGCAAGAGTTGGATGGCGACCGCCATCTGTGCATGGCTGCGCAGCCGCGGCGTGTCGGTGGCGCCCTTCAAGGCGCAGAACATGTCGAACAATTCGTATCCCTGTACCGGCGGCGGCGAGATCGGCCGCGCGCAGGTGGCGCAGGCCGAAGCGTGCGGACTCGAACCGGAGCCGGCGATGAATCCGATTCTGCTGAAGCCGAGCGGCAACAGCACGAGTCAGGTCGTCGTGCACGGACGCGTGTGGAAGACGCTGTCCGCCCGGGAGTACTACGCACATGCGTGCGAGTTGCGGCCGCTCGTGCTCGAGGCCTATCACGAGCTCGCGCGGCGCTTCGACGTCATCGTCATCGAAGGCGCCGGTAGCGTATCCGAACTCAATCTGCGGCAGCACGATCTGGTGAATCTCGGGCTGGCGGCGGCCGTGCGCGCCCCATGGCTGCTCGTCGCGGACATCGAACGCGGCGGCGTCTTCGCGTCCGTGATTGGGACGACGCACCTGCTCACGGCCGACGAGCGCGCGCTCTTCCGCGGCTTCCTGATCAACAAGTTTCGCGGCGATGCGTCACTGTTCGACAGCGGCGTCCAGATCCTGGAAGAGCGAACGGGCGCGCGCTGTTTCGGTGTCTTTCCCTACTCCGGCGACATTCATCTCGATGCCGAAGACAGTCTGGCGCTCGACATACGACCGCGCATGCCGGCGCCTCCCACCGCGCGTCTGGCCATCGTCCGCTTTCCGCATCTGTCGAACGCCACGGATGTTCGACTCCTCACGTGGGCAGACTGGCTGATCTCGCCGGTTCCCGGACAGTACGACTTCGTTGTGCTGCCAGGCAGCAAGAACACGATCGCGGACCTCGCCTGGCTTCGCGCCACAGGGCTCGGCGAGTGGATCGCGGCGCAGCACCGGGGCGGCGCGACGATCATCGGGATTTGCGGCGGCTACCAGATGCTCGGCACGTCGATTTCCGATCCGACCGGAGTCGAGTCGACAATCCGGGAGGCGGACGGACTCGGGCTGCTTCCTGCGACAACGGTCCTGACGCGTGAGAAGCGCACCCGCGTGGTCACCGCGAAGCTTGCCGATGGTGTCCGCTGCGGCGCGTACGAGATTCACGTGGGCGTCACGACCTTCGATGGGGCCGAACGCATGACGCCGTTCGCGCAGTTGGACGACGGCAGCGACGAGGGCGTCCGGATGGAGCGCGTCATCGGCACCTATCTGCATGGCGCATTCGAACACGCCGATGTGTGCGCCCAGGTCTTTGGCGTGACGCCGCCGGCGGTGAACGTCAAGGCGGATCACTATCGACAGCTGGGGGCGTGGTTCGAGCAGCATCAACGACATTTTGGAGAGCTTGGCCTTGTCTGAACACGGCGGGACCGCGGCGCTGCACTGGGAGCTGCTGTGCGGCGATGAGCTGATTGCGTTGCGGCGAGCCGGCCGTTTCCTTGTGGCGGATCTCCGATCGCCCCAGCGCGTCCTCTGCACGTCGGTACGACATGGCGGGCAGGTCGATTATCTGCGTCATCTCCTCAATCACCAGAGTTGCGAAGGGACGGCGCACCACGAACGGCACCGGGTGATGACGGAGGCGGGTCTCGACGCCTATCACGACCAGGTCTGCCGGGAGGCGATGCTGCCCGCGGCCGAGACGGCCGTCATGGGAACAGCCGCCAACATGAATTACGTGGCGATCGCGAAAGAAGCCGACGAAGGCCTGACGGTGACGGCCGCAGTCACAGCCGGTGTTCAAGGGAATGCGACAGCGGCAGGCGAGCCCGCCGGCTGGCGTGAGACCGATGTGGGGATCCAGAGAGTGCCGGCGTACGCCGGCACGATCAACACCATGCTGTTCATCAACCGGCCGTTGACGCCCGCGGCACTGGCTCGGGTCGTGGTCACGATGACGGAAGGCAAGAGCGTCGCGCTCCAGCGCCTGGCGGTGCCGAGCAGACGCTCGACGGATCTTGCGACCGGCACGGGCACCGATCAGTACGCCATCGCCGCCCCACTGTCGGGCTCGCCGCCGCTGACATCGGCAAGTCCCCACATGAAGCTGGGTGAGCTGGTGGGCGTTGTGACAAGGCAGGCGACGATCGAGGCGCTGCGCTGGCAGAACGGCCTGGAGGCGAGCTACACGCGCGGTGTCTTCCATGCGCTCGGTCGATACGGGATCACGGAGCCCACATTTTTCGAGGATATCGCGCCGTTCCTCGCGGAGACGGACCTCGAGCTCCTGAAGAAGAACGCCAAGGCCGCGTTGTACGAACCGCTCGTCGGCGCCGCCGCACACGCACTGGCCGCCGTCTGTGACCGCATCCGCTACGGCACATTGCCTCACGCGACAGCGCCCGATGCGATGGCACAACACGCCGCGATGCTGGCGGCCAACCTCGCGGCGCAGATCCACCGGTGGGCGGAGTTCCGCCTGACGCTCCGGCCGCACGCCGACACCGACGTGAAATCGCTGATCCTCCGCGCGCTAGCGCTGGGGTGGGCGGAAAAGTGGCGCAGCGGCTAGCCGACGTGTTTGCAGCGCTCGCTCCCGATCCATACGTGCTCGGCGCTGCAGTCGCCCTCGACCTGGTCATTGGCGATCCCGTTTACGCCTGGCATCCGATACGCGTCGTCGGCCGCGCCCTGACGCGCATCGAGCAGGCACTGCGCGCTGCCGGTCTCGATGGGTACGGCGGCGGCATTCTCCTCTTCATGGCCCTGACGGCGACATCACTCGTCGTGGTTGCCCCTGCACTTGGCGTCGCTGCCGCGCTGTCCGCGATCGCTTCGTGGTTCCTCGCCGTCTTCCTGGTCTACAGTCTCCTCGCGCTTGGGGATCTGCTGCGCCATGTGTGGAAGATTGAGGCGGCCGTCCGCGCGGGCGATCTCGTGCGCGCGCGCATCGCGGTGAGCGCGCTGGTCGGCCGCGACACCGACCGCATGGACGACGCGGCATGCCGCCGCGCTGCGGTCGAAAGTCTCAGCGAAAACCTCGCCGATGGCTTCGTGAGCCCGGTGTTCTGGTATGTGCTGGGCGGCATTCCTGGCCTCGTGCTCTTCAAAGTCGTCAGCACGATGGATTCGATGGTCGGCTACAAGACGCCGCGCTATTTCGAATTCGGCTGGTGCGGGGCCCGCCTCGACGATGCGATGAATTACGTGCCCGCGCGACTGACATGGGTCGTTGTGGTGGGTCTCGCCACTGTGCTTCCTGGTTACTCAGGACTCAAAGCGTGGAGCATCGGCCTTCGGGATCATGGTGTGCTCCTGGGTCCCAATGCCGGATGGAGCGAGGCCGGCGCCGCAGGCGCGCTGCAGCGGCGCCTCGTCGGCCCGATCTGGCTCAGAGGCGAACTCGTCACTGACGTATGGATTGGCGATTCGCTCGATCCTCCGCTTCAGGCGGGTGGTGACGTGACGCGCGCGATGGTTCTGGCGCTTCTCGCCGGCGCCGTCGTTGCGGCCAGCAGTGTTGCCGTGCTCACCGTACCCTGAGTCGCGATTCGAAATTGTTATCGGCCTCCTCACGCGGGGTCAGGTGCGTGAGGGTACGCAGGGCCGGGGTCCGTCCCGGGAAGGGAGTTCGTCCCGGGACGGACCCGCCGGACTAGCGCGGTTTCGACTTCTTCGTAGTGTCCGGCTTTAGCCGGACCAAGTTGATCGGCACCGCCGTGTGTGGTCCGGCTAAAGCCGGACACTACGACGTTTCAGAAACCGCTCTAGAACCGCACGCCGAAGGAGATGCGATACGAGCGCGGCGTGGTGTACGCGAACCGGCTGATCGCCCTGCCGAAGTTCGGGCCGTAGTCCCCGTTCTCGGACGTGACCGTCTCGCGCGTGCCCTGCTGATTGGGCGAGGTCGCGGTGACGGTGACGCCCGGCACCGGCAGTCCCTGCGCGTCCACGACGCGGCCCGAGATCGTGCCGGTGGTGCTCTGCGCGGCGACCGCGCCGGCCAGTGCCAGTACCAGCGCGCACACCACGCCCAGTTTCATCTTCATGCACTCCTCCTGGACCGAATCGAAGCATCTCGGCCATGGGCGCCGCAATCGAAGGGTGACGGAACGCGCGCCCGGCGGGTCCGGGCGCGCGTTTTCAGGGACGGGAGACGGACGCTAGAACGTGTAGCGAATGGCGCCCCAGACGCGGCGGCGGCCGCCGTCGGTGGCCCACTGGTTCAGGAAGTTCGACGAGTTGATGCGGCCGTCCGGGATGCCGAAGTTGCGCGTGTTGGTGGCGTTGAACAGCTCGATGCGGATCTGGATGTTCTGGCCGTTGGCGAACCGCGTGTTCTTCATGATCCCGATGTCCATGTTGCCGATGCCGTCGGCGCGCAGCGAGTTGCGCGGCACGTTGCCCACGCGCTCCCCGGCGCAGGTGGCGCTCGGCATGCCGCACAGCGGCCGGAAGAGGCGCGCGCCGCCGGCGGCGATGAGCTCCTCGACCGTCATGCTCGAGACGTCGAGGTCGGTGTTCATGTTCGGCCGGATGGCGTTGCCGACGAGGCCGTCGATGCCCGCCAGCGCGCCGGTCGGGTCCACCCCGTTCAGCACCGTGAACGGCGCGCCGCTCTGGAAGGTGAAGAACGAGCTCACCTGCCAGCCGCCGAGGACCTTCGCCGCGGCCCCCTGCTGGTCGCGCATCCACGGCAGCTCGTACACGAAGTTGCCGGTGAGCCGCTGCGGCCGGTCGTAGGCCGACCGTCCCTTGTCGGCGCCGATGTTGAACGAATCCTGCGGCACCGCGACCTCGCCGCTCGACGGGTTGAAGACCTCCGAGGCCGTGTCCTCGAAGCGGCTCCAGGTGTAGTGCAGCCCCGCGCTCAGCCCGTTGCTGAAGCGCTTGTCGAGCTGCGACTGGATCGAGTGGTACCACGACTCGGCGGTGTTGGCGCGCCGGCGGATCACGCCGCGGGTCGGGTCGACGCGCGGGCCGTTCGGGCCGCCGAACGGCTGCCGCGGGTTCCCGTCGAGCGTCTGGAACAGGCCGTTGCCGAACGTGCCGACGTAGCCGACGCGCAGCGCGAGGTCCGTCGAGAGCTGGCGCTCGACGCCCAGGCTGAACTGGTCGTACGCCGGCGAGCGGAAGTCGTCGGCGACGACGGTGCGCGTCAGCAGGTTCGGGTCGGTCCCGGCGGGGACGCCGGCCGGCGTCGACTGCAGCTGCGCGAACGCATTGGCCAGGTTGCTCCGGTTGATGGCCGCCACGTACGGGAACGAGCTCGCGATGTTGAGCGCGAGGTTGAGGAACGCGTAGTCGTGCGTGCGCGCGTAGCCGCCGCGCACCACGAACCCCTCACGCCCCGTCAGCAGGCGGAGCACGCCGGCCGCGTTCGCCGTGCCGGGCGACCAGTTGAACCCGAGCCGCGGCTCGAGGTTGTTCTTGTCGGTCTTCGGGACCGGGTTCAGCGCAAACACCCGGTTGTTGTTGTTGACCTGCAGGATGTCCTCGTTCAGGTCGATGAGGCTCTGGATGTTGTTGCCGGGGATCTCGTAGCGGAGACCGAGGTTGAGCGTGAAGTTGTCGCCCAGCCGCCAGTCGTCCTGCGCGAAGTAGTACTGGTCCCACCACGTGTAGTAGTTGATCTCCGACCCGCCCGGCAGCGGCTTGTTGATGTTGGCCGCCTCCGCCGTGTCGTTCACGAACGTGTTCAGGTTCGTGTAGCGCAGCAGCCCGCGAATGGTCGGGAAGAAGAAGCTCTTCACCCACTGGTTGCGGAGGTCGAACCCCGCCTTGAACAGGTGGTTGCCACGCACCATCGTGATGTTGTCCATCACCTGGTAGGTGTCGTTGTAGCGGAACTGCGGCAGGTTCACGGCCAGCCCGATGGCCGTGCGGTTCGACGCCGCGTTGAACCCGATCATCCCCAGCTCGTTGATTTCGATCGACGGGATCTGCAGCGACTTCGCGTCGTCCGGCCCGGTCACGACGCCGAGGTGCGACCACGCGATGCGCGCCTCGTTCGACGTGTTCGCGCCGAACACGCTGGTCATCCACACGTTGAGCGAGTGGGTGTTGGCCGGGCTGTTCGAGGTCAGGCCCGGAGGCGTCACCTGCACCTGGCCGGTGTTGTCCGTGGACGTGTCGCTGAACAGATACCGGCCGACCAGCTGATGGTTCGGCGTCACCTGGTGGTCGATGCGCGCCGACCCCTGGTTGTTGTTCAGCATCTGCGAGCCGGAGCCGGTCAGGTTGCCGAGCGGCACGACGAACGTCTGCCCGCCGAGCGTGAACGTCGCCGAGCGGCCGTTGGGCGTGCCCGCCGGCAGGTGATCGAGCAGCGCCTGCACGTGCGGCCGTCCCGTCGCCACCGACTGCAGCACCGCGCGGCCCGCGTCGGTCGGCGCGCCCGTCAGCGTGAAGCCCGTGCCGAGACGCCGATCGGTCCAGCGCTGGTACGAGCCGAAGAAGAACGTGCGCCCGCGGTTCACCGGGCCGCCCACGGTGCCGCCGACCTGGTTCTCGACGCGGAACGGCGCGGACGTGCGCCTGGCCGCCTTGTCGAGGTTGCTCCGCGAGTTCATCGTGTTGTCGTTGTGGAACCAGAAGCCGGAGCCGTGGAACTCGTTGGTGCCGCTCTTGGTCACCACGCTGAAGATCGAGCCCGCCGCGCGGCCGAACTCCGCCGCGAACTGGTTCGTGATCAGCCGCACTTCCTGGACGATATCGGTGTTGTTGATGGCCTGCTGGCGGCCGGTGACGCTCGGGTCGTTGCTGTCCTGGCCGTCGATGATGAAGTTGTTCGAGCGCAGGCGCGCGCCGTTGGAGGCGTAGTTGGCGTCGATGGTGCCGGAGGCAAACCCCTGCTGGCCGCTGCCCAGCTCGCTCACGCCCGGCGCCGAGCGGGCCAGCGTGAAGATGTTGCGGCTGCCGAGCACGGGCAGCTCCGACACACGCGTGGTGTCGAAGCGCACACCGACTTCCGCGTTGCGCGTGTTGAGGAGCGGCGCGTCGGCGATGACTTCGACGAGCTCGGTGACCGCCGCCGGACGAATCTGCGCGTCCACGACGGCTGTCTGGTTCAGCGACAGCGTCAGCCCGGACCGCACGTAGCGTGAGAACCCGCTCAGCTCGACCACCAGCTCGTAGTTGCCGACCGGCATGTTGAGGAAGCGGTAGATGCCTTCCGCGTCGGTCGCGACCGAGCGGCTGACGTTGGTTTCGACGTTGCGGACCGTGACGGTGGCACCGGGCACCACGCCGTCCTGGTTGTCACTGATCGTTCCCTGGATGGTCCCGGTGGTGGATTGCCCCGCCGCCGGGGCCGCTGCGATCAGGCACCCGAGCAGTACCACCACCGAGAGGCGTGCGTACGCCGTCCTCATAGCCACTCTCCTCCTTTGAAGCCGCGAAATTCTTGCACGTTTGAGATGAGAACTGTGACCGTTCGTCCCCGCGATTGTCTCACTTGCAGGGCCCAGAAGCTGTGCAACGGGACGAGAGCTTATCATTGCATTGCGAATCGTGAGTGATCCATGATTTTGGTTCGTCATCGCGTTCCTCATGGATTATTCGTCCCACCCCGATCCGGCCTTTTCTCGTAACTAGCTGAAATGGCGTCACTTAGAAGTTAACGACTTCGCGGTACGCGTTTTCCGTAAAGGTTCGAAGCTACGTAAAGGGAACAACAACGTTTCTCAAGCGCTCTACGCGCTGACCGGGCGCAAGCGCGAGGCGGAGTCCGCGGTGCGCGCGGCGGAACAGTCGGGCTTCCGCGTCAACCCGCAGCTCAAGGACGACATCCGGCGGATGTCGACGCAGGTGGTAGGTGGTAGCGGGTCGTAGGGGCCGACGTTTCCGCCGCCAATGCTTCGGCGGACCCGATGTAGCTTGAGCGAAGGCGGGCAGGTCGATCCTTCGTCTGTACGCCGCCGGCCGGTCCTCATCTCCTACCGGCGCTTCGTACGTAGTGTCCGGCTTCAGCCGGACCCGCAAGTAACAGGGCGCCGACCGTTACCAGCGCGCTGCGGCCGTACTGCGTGAAGCCGAGGTCGGAGTCGCGGACGGCGTGCGTGAACGCATGCCTTCTTCAGGAGCAAAGCGAGCGCCAACGAAAACGGGGCCGACCTGAAGGTCGGCCCCTACAGCTTCTTCGTGTCCTTCGTCTTCCTCTTCGTGTCCTTCGTGCGTTAGAACTCGAAGCGCGCGCCGAAGGATGCGGTGAACGGCCGGCCGACGGGCGGACCGAAGCCCGGGCCGTACAGCGACACCGGCTGCAGGAACGCGCTGGCGGAGGCCGCCGAGCTCTGCTCCGGCCGGAGCGTGAACGACAGGTTCTCCGTGTTGAACACGTTGAACAGATCGGCATACACGCGCAGGACGTTGCCGCGCACCGGGAAGCTCTTCGCGACGCGCACGTCCGTGTTGAAGAACCGGCCGCTGCGCTCCTCGATGCTGCCGTCCGGGTTGACGACAAAGGCGGAGCGCCGCGAGTTCACGCGCATGGGCCGGCAGCCGTTCGGGTTCATCCCGCGAATGGCCGCGAGGTCGCCGCGCGCGCGGAACGCCGCGTTCAGATCCGCGCCCTCGCAGAAGCGATCGAGGATGTTGGTCTGCCCGTCGCCGTTGATGTCGAACCCGACGATCGGCGTGTAGGGACGCGACGACGCCCACTGGACCAGCGGCGAGATCTGGAACCCGCCGGGCAGGCTGACGTTGCCGCTGGCCACGATGCGATGCCGCTCGTCGTGGCGGGTCGGCCCCCACTCCTCGTCGCGGAACTGGTGCTCGGGGCTGACGGCGATGCCGTTGCCGCTGTACGAGGCGGTCGGCTGGCCGCCCCACGCGCGCGAGTTGGCGAGCACGTAGCTGATCGACAGGTTCGCCCACGGCGTGCGGCCGCGCAGCGTCGTCGTCCACGAGTCGAACAGCGACTCGTTGGTCGTGCCGATCATGTTGATCTGCCCGAGCCGGTTCGCGCCGAGGCCCGCGCGCACGAACGCCTCGTCGAAGTACCGCGACGCCGCCCCCGCCGGGCAGCGTGACGAGGCCGGCGTCGAGCCGGGGAACGCCGGGTCGCAGATGTGCCGGATCTGCGGGTTGATCACCTGGACGCGGCCCTCGTCGTAGCCGCGGCTGTGCACGTAGTCGCTCGAGACGACCCAGGTGCCGCGCAGGGCCCGCTCGAAGCCGACCGAGACCTTGTGCACGTAGGGGTCGCCCATCGCCGGATCGTTGATGCGGCCGAACGATCCGCGCGGCAGCTCCGCGAACGTGAACGACGGCGGCGGCGGCAGCGGGTCCACGCCGAAGCGGAAGTTCGGGAGCTGGCCGGCGCCCACGTTCGCGTTCGTGAACCCGAGGATCTGCGAGTAGAACTCCGGCCCGCTCTGCGCCATGGAGAAGATGGTCAGGTTCTGGAAGACCTGGTCGTAGAACAGCCCGTAGCCGCCGCGGACCACGAACGAGGCGTCGCCGCGCGGGTCGTAAGCGAAGCCGAGGCGGGGCTGGAACTCCTTCCAGTTCGGCGTGGTGCGCGACAACCTGTCCGCATCGCCCGCGATCGCACGGGCGCGCGGCTCGTCGAGCTGTCGCAGGAGCGTGATGGTGCGGTTGCTCGCCTGGTCCGGCAGCAGCCCGATGTTCGCGTCCCACCGCAGCCCGAGGTTCAGCGTCAGCGAGCGGTTCACGCGCCAGTCGTCCTGCGCGTAGAAGGCGAGCTGGTGGAAGACCTGGTCGTGCGTCGCCGAGCCCGCGAAGTAGTTCAGCAGACGGACGGCGCCCGGCGTGGCGAATCCCTGCGGGTAGCGCGTCCGGTTCGTCGTGATGACCGACGGGTCGTCGAAGAACGTCAGCTCGTAGCCGAACGCGCCGAAGTAGAAGTACCCGCCCAGGTCGGTGTGGATGTAGTTGGTGCCGAGCTTCAGCCCGTGATCGCCGGCGAACCACGAGAAGTCGTTCCGCATCTGGAACTTCCGCTCGCTGGTGGCCTGCGGCGTATTGGGCGCCGGCCCCAGGCGCAGCCCCGGCGTCGGGAAGATCAGGATCGGATCGTCGGTCACCTGCAGGATCTCGTTCTGGAAATCCTGGAAGTGGAAGGTGAAATCGTTCAGCCGGTTGTCGCCGATCTGAAAGGTGTGCTTGGCGATCAGGCTGTGCAGGTCGTTGGAGTTGGTGTTGCCGCCCTTCAGGTCCGTGGCCGCGGGGTTGGCCACCTGATCGTTGGGCGACGAGTTCTTCTGCAGCGAGTAGCGGTAGACCATGTTCTGGCGCGCGGTCAGCTTGTGGTCGATCTTCGCCGTGAACAGCGTGTCGTCGTACGGCGTCGGGATGGCGCGCACGGCGGAGGCGCCGGGAATCGCCGCCACCTCGTTGAAGACGGCGCTCGAGCGGATGGGCGTCTCCGCGCCCGGCTCGTCGAAGCGCTCGATCGCGCCGAAGAAGAACATCCGGTCGCGCCGGATCGGGCCGCCGATCGACCCGCCGTATTCCCAGCGCTCGAACTTCGGCTTGATGGCCCCGCGCTGCTGGAAGAAGTCCTTCGCCACGAGCGAGTCGTTGCGGAAAGTGCCGAGGGCGGAGCCGCGCAGGTCGTTGGTGCCCGACTTGGTGATGACGTTGAGGATGCCGCCGACCGCGCGGCCGCTCTCGGCCGTCCAGCGGTGCTGCAGCACCTGGAACTCCTGGATCGACTCGAACGCGAAGTTCTGGAGCTGGCTGCCGACGACGTTGTCCTTGTTGTCGCCGCCGTCCACGTTGACGTCGAGCTGACGGCCGTCGCCGCCGTTCATGGCGAAGTTGCCGACGCGCGTCTTCGTCGGATCGAAGCCGCCGGCCGGGCGGGCCTCCGGCATCATCACCGCGATGTTCGCGAACGTCCGGTTCAGCGTCGGCAGGCTCGAGATGTCGGTCGCCGTCACGACGCCGCTGATATCGGAGCGCGTGGTCTCGATGAGCGGCGCCGCGCTGCTGACGAGCACGGCCTCGGTGAGCTGGCCGACCTGCAGCTCCAGGAGCACAGTGGGCCGGGCGCCGACGGCCACGTCGACGTCGTCACGCTGCGCCCTGCGGAAGCCCGTGAGCTCCGCGGTCACGGTATAGCGTCCAGGCGGCAGCAACGTCACCGTGTAGACGCCGTCCTCGTTGGTCACGGCGGTGCGCGAGAACGAGGTCGCGGGATTGGTCGCGGTAACGGTCACGCCCGGGACCGACAACCGGTCGGCATCGGTGATCCGGCCGGTGATTTCACCGGTCGTCACCTGTGCGGACGCGGGCGCCGCCAGTGCGCTCATCAGGAGCGCTGCCACGGCAATCCTGATCGCTGTGCGAATCATGGTGTGTCCTCCTCCACATGGAAACATAGCACCGACCGCGAATCCGGATTCTTGGCGGCCTTTACCATCCGGATGGATCCACGCGCGGGATCCACCTTGCGCTGTTTCAGCGAAGTCAAGTTGTTCGAGGCACTTACAGCATCAAGTCGGCCTGGTATGGCTTTTCCGTACAGTCGGGGTCATACTCCCGTGGATCCAGCGATTCACGGCTGGAGACCAGGGGCCCATCCCGGTGTTCAGGGGTCTGGTCCCGCGCATCCTTCTAAGGAGGAACAGTGAGCAGACGACTCACGCTACAGCTGGGATGTGTAATCCTGGCCATGCTGGCCGCGCCCGTCTTCTCAAGCGCCCAGGGCGTTCAGACGGGTGTTCTGTCGGGGTCCGTGAGCGACCCTGACGGGTTGCCGCTCCCCGGCGCAACAGTGACGGTCACCTCCCCGGCGCTCCAGGGTGAGCGCACGGTGGTCACGGACGCGATTGGCGCGTACATCGTGCGCGGCCTGCCGCCGGGCACCTACACGGTGCGGTTCCAGTTTCCCGGCACCGCCGACGTCGAGGAAACGACGGTCGTGCCGCTCGGCGGCGTCGCCGACGTCGATGCGACGCTGCGCCTCGCGGGTCTGCAGGAAACCGTGCAGGTCACTGCCGAGGCCAGGCCCCCGGCGCTCGCCGTGACGCAGACCGCGACGAACCTGACGGCGGAAGTCGTGAACGTGCTGCCGACGGGCCGCCGCCCGTTCGAAATCGCGCAGCTGGCGCCGGGCGTCACCGACAACACGCCCAACGTCGGCCAGGTGGCGGTCGGGGGCGCGTTCGCCTTCGACAGCCTGTTCCTCGTCGACGGCGTGGACACGAACGACAACCTGTTCGGCTCGTCGCACGGCCTGTTCATCGAGGACGCGATCGCGGAAACGCAGGTCATCACGTCCGGCGCATCCGCCGAGTTCGGCCGCTTCGCGGGTGGCGTGGTGAACGTGATTACGAAGAGCGGCGGCAACGAGTTCTCCGGCTCCTTCCGAACGAACTTCTCGAAGCCGTCGTGGACGCAGGAGACGCCGTTCCAGCGCTCGCGCAACCAGCAGAACGCCGAGAGGCTGTCGAAGTTCTTCGAAGGGACCATCGGCGGGCCGGTCGTCCGCGATCGGCTCTGGTTCTTCAATGCCAACCGCTACGAAAACTCGCAGACGGCC
Source organism: Acidimicrobiia bacterium (assembly GCA_016871375.1). GTDB lineage: Bacteria > Acidobacteriota > Vicinamibacteria > Vicinamibacterales > UBA2999 > VFYY01. The sequence continues at coordinate 2,622 of VFYY01000040.1, read as the reverse complement.
CGCGCGCTCGCGCTCCAGGGGACGTCGTACAGCGAGGGAAACAACAACAAGCGTCTCGAGGTGAAGCTGACGGGCACGCCGGTGGTGAGCCACATGGTCAGCGGGACGTTCCTCAACAATCCGACGAAGCAGGCGAACCGGCCGGCCATCAACGCAGACTTCTCGTCGGATTCCGCGACGCTCGTCAACCGCGAGCTGCCGAACCGCCTGTGGGTCCTCAACTGGAACGGCGCGCTCACCAACCAGGCCTTCGCCACCTTCCAGTTCTCGAACAAGACGTTCGGCTTCCGGGGCGCCGGCGGCACGAGCGCGCAGATGATCGACTCGCCGTACCTCTCGCGCGGCGTCGTCGCGGGCACCGAGGCGAACCGGCACTTCAACGCGCCGTATTTCAGCGCCAATGACCCGGAGGATCGCAACAACCGCCAGTATGCGGGCAGCGTGTCGTACTACGTCACCAGTCCGTCGGTCGGACGGCACGACCTGAAGGTCGGCGGCGAGCACTTCACCTCGTCGCGCAACGGCGGCAACTCGCAGTCGGCGACCGGATTCGTGATCCGCACTGACTACCTGCTTGCGGGCGGGCGGCCCGTGACCGACTCGGCCGGGCGGCTGATCCCGGTATTCAGCGGCAACGCGGCCAACCCGGCGGGCGCCGCCACACGGATCGAGAACTGGATCTCGGTGCCGGGGGCGGAGCTGCAGATCCGCACGCTATCGCTGTACGTTCAGGACCGGTGGACGATCACGGACCGCCTGACCGCCGACCTCGGGTTGCGGTTCGAGGATGTCAAGTCGGAGGCGACCGGCGACATCGTCGGCGCCGACACACGGACGTGGCTGCCGCGCGTCGGCGTGAGCTACGACGTGACGGGCGGCGGCGGCCTCGTCGCGCAGGCGACCTACGGGCGCTACTCGGGTCGCTTCTCCGAGCGCGCATTCGGGCGCAATACGAACGTCGGCACGCCGAGCCTCGTCAACTACGCGTACATCGGGCCGAGCGGGCAGGGGCGCGACTTCGCGCCGGCGCTCGACCTGCGCAACTACGCCGTGATCGGCGGCAACTTCCCGACCGCCAACGTGTTCTTCGACCCCGACCTGTCGTCGGCCAAGACCGACGAGGTCACGCTGTCGCTCGGCCGGGAGCTGGGCGGCGGCGGCCACGTCAAGGCGACGTACATCTGGCGCGAGACCGGCGGGGTCATCGAGGACTTCATCGACGACCCGTCCCTTGCGGGCAAGACGACGGTCATCCGCAACGGGGTGAACTTCGGCACCTTCGACAACGTCACGTGGCGCAACGCCGACGGCCCGGACCGCGACTACCAGGCGCTGCAGTTCGATTCGCGGATCGCGGCGATCGCGCGGCTGCCGATCTTCGCGAACTACACGCTGCAGATTAAGAATCACGGGAATTTCGAGGGGGAGGCGGCCAACCAGCCGGGCAACGGCTCGATCTGGTTCGATTACCCCGAGATGTTCTACGAGCGTTACTTCCCGTACGGCCGGCTCGACGAGTTCCAGCGCCACAAGCTGCGCGTGTGGACGACGTACACCCAGCGGTTGGGCGCGTTCGGCAACGTTGACGTCTCGCCGCTGTGGCGCGTGAATTCCGGGCAGACCGAGAGTCTGTTCGCCACCGGCGTCCCGATGTCGCCGATTCAGATTGCCCGCAACCCGGGATACGCACGCGCGAACACCACGACGGCGAGCCTGTTCTTCGGCGATCGCGGCATCGAGGAGTTCAAGGGCTACGGTGTCCTCGACCTGGCCGTCCGTTACGGCGTGCCGGTGTGGCAGACCGTGCAGCCGTGGCTGCAGGTGCAGATCTACAACGTGCTGAACAACCAGAAGCAGATCAAGTGGAACACGTCAGTGACCCGCGATCTGTCCAGCCCGCTCGACGCCATGGGGCAGCCAACCGGGTTCACCCGCGGCGCCACTTTTGGCCAGGCGACGGCCAACACCCACTTCCCGGGCTGGTCGACCGGCGAGACGGGCGGCCGGACGTTCCGGCTGGCGCTCGGCGTTCGGTTCTAAGCCCTAACAGCGTTCGAGCATCCCTGGGCCTCCAGACATCGATGTCTGGAGGCCGGGGCTCGGGGCCCGGGCCGTCCTTCACGCTTCTGCACGCCGGCCTGATCGGTTCCGGCGGCGGCTCCGTTGTATAGTGCGTGCACTCCGACCAATGAAGCCGGGCCGCCGTTTCATGCCGGGGCGCCTCCTCCTCTCCCCGCGCGAGCCGCTGGTGGCGGGAGGCGCCGCCGAAGCGTTCGAGCAGCAACTGCAGCAGCTTCTACGAACAGGAAAGGCCAACCTGGTCGTGGATCTGTCAGACGTGACGGCTATCGACAGCGCCGGCATCCGGGGACTGGTGCGCGGCCATACGACGGCGCAGCGCCTGGGCGGTACGCTTCGCCTGGCCGCCGTGCCGCCCGTCGTCTCCGACACGCTCGCGGTCGCGCATCTGGGCAGCGTCTTCGACTGCTACGACTCGGTCGAGGCGGCCCAGATCGCCGCATGGCCGTGGCAGAAGATCGCGGTCGGCGCGGCCGGCGCGGCGCTGTGCGCGGCCCTGGTCGGGTCCGGCCTGCGCTGGCCGGAGACGCTGGCCGGGCTCGG